>CALBGG010000073.1 GCA_937893605.1 uncultured Clostridia bacterium | reverse complement strand
CGCCGGAGCGTTTGAGTACGCTTCGGGCAGGGAAACGTCGCCCTTGAGCGCCCTTACTATGCCCAGCACGACAAGCGCGCCCGCCATGCCGCATATCCACTGAATGACGCGCAGCACCGCCGGCAGCTTTGCGCGCTCCTGCGTCTCGACCGCCGCGGCGGCGGCGCCCTCAAGCGAGCCGCGCATCATCTCGGACGGACGGGCGCTTATAAATTCCGCTCCGTTGACTGCTTCGCTGCTCTTATCCTCGCTTATATCTATGCACAAAAACGGCTTCATATCGACCGCGCCTCCTTTAAAAATCGCCCCCGCTCGGCACAGGCGATTTTCCTTCTCGAGCGGGGACGGGCTCATATTTCAGATGCTTTTTATCACTTGCACAGCTCGGCCGCTGTTTTGGACGCGACGACGGCGTTGTTGAGAACGAGCCGGATGTTGCTCTCGAGCGAGTCGCCGCCGGTGAGCTCGACAACGCGTGCCAGCAGGAACGGAGTGGTCTCCTTGCCGTGGATACCCTGCTCCTTGCTCTCCTTGACCGCCCGGTCGATGGCCGCGTCGATGACCTCCTTGTCCATGGCGTACTGCTCGGGGATGGGATTGGTGACGAGCATGCCGCCCTTCATGCCCAGCTCCTGCTGCGCCTTGAACATCGCGGCAAGCTGCGCAGGCGTGTCGACACGGTAGTCGACGCCGAAGCCGCTGCGGCGGGTGTAGAACGCGGGCAGCTCGTCCGTGCCGTAGCCGATGACGGGAACTCCCTTGGTCTCGAGATACTCGAGCGTGAGGCCGAGGTCGAGGATGCTCTTCGCGCCCGCGCACACGACCATGACGGGGGTGTTTGCAAGCTCCTCGAGGTCGGCAGAAATATCCATGGTGGTCTCTGCGCCGCGGTGAACGCCGCCGATGCCGCCGGTCGCAAAGACCTTGATGCCGGCCATATGAGCGATGATCATCGTCGTCGTGACGGTCGTTGCGCCGTCCGCGCCGCGTGCGACGATAGCGGCCAGGTCGCGGCGGGATACCTTTGCGACCTTGCGTCCGGACTTGCCGAGGTGCTCGATCTCCTCGGGGGAAAGACCGGCCTTGAGTCTGCCGCCTATGATGGCGATAGTCGCGGGCACAGCGCCGTTATCGCGTATCGTTTTCTCGACCAGCATCGCCGTCTCGACGTTTTTCGGATAGGGCATGCCATGGGAGATGATCGTGCTCTCGAGCGCTACGACGGGCTTGCCTTCCGCCAGCGCCTTCTGTACTTCGGGGGAGATGTCAAGATATTTATTCATAATAATGCTCCATTTCTTTTTCATTTCTGAAAAGTGTATTATAGCAATCACCATGCAATATGTCAAGTCTTTTGCGGCGCATTAAGGCTGCGAAAAAGCGCCTCTGAAACAAAAAATCCCGTCCGTTTGGACGGGATTTTTTGAATATCAAAGCTGCTTCTGAGCGTTGATCTTGATGCCGGGGCCCATGGTGGAAGCGGTGACGCAGGACTTGATGTACTGGCCCTTTGCCGCTGCGGGCTTTGCCTTGATGATAGCGCCGATGAGAGCCGCATAGTTCTCGTACAGCTTGTCGGCGCCGAAGGAGACCTTGCCTATGGGGCAGTGGATGATGTTGGTCTTATCCAGACGGTACTCTACCTTACCGGCCTTGGACTCTTTGATAGCCTGAGCCAGGTTCGGGGTGACGGTGCCTGCCTTGGGGGAGGGCATCAGACCCTTGGGGCCGAGAACCTTACCGAGGCGGCCGACGGTACCCATCATGTCGGGGCTTGCGATAACGGTGTCGAACTCGAACCAGTTCTCCTTCTGGATCTTCTCGACGAGATCCATGCCGCCGGCGTAATCCGCGCCTGCTGCGAGGGCCTCTTCCTTGCGCTCGTCCTTGCAGAAAACGAGGACGCGGACGGTCTTGCCGGTGCCGTTTGGAAGGACGATGGCGCCGCGGACCTGCTGGTCTGCGTGACGGCCGTCAACGCCGAGCTTGACGTGCAGTTCGACGGTCTCGTCGAACTTTGCCTTGCTTGCCTTTATTACCAGGCCGAATGCCTCCATGGGATCATAGAGGGCCTGCTTATCTATGAGCTTTGCGCTCTCTTTATAATTTTTACCTCTAAACAATTTCGTTTCCTCCTAATAATGTGGTTGAGTCGGAATAAATCCTCCCACTTTTGCCTTTCCTCAGTCGCCGACCAGGACGCCCATGGAACGGCAGGTGCCTGCGATCATGCTCATCGCCGACTCGATGTCGGTGCAGTTGAGATCGGGCATCTTCTGCTCTGCGATCTTGCGGAGATCTTCCTTGCTGATGGTCGCGACCTTGTCCCTCTGGGGAACGCCGGAAGCGGTCTCGATGCCGCAGGCCTTCTTTATCAGCAGCGCCGCGGGGGGAGTCTTGGTGATAAAGGTGAAGCTGCGGTCGGAGTAAACGGTGATGACGACAGGGATCATCATGCCCATGTCGCCCTTGGTGCGCTCGTTAAAATCCTTGGTGAACTGGCCGATATTTACGCCGTACTGACCAAGTGCAGGGCCTACAGGAGGAGCCGGAGTCGCCTTTCCTGCGGGAACCTGGAATCTGACATATCCAACTATTTTCTGTGCCATTATTCAGCACCTCTTTCTTATTATTCTTTGATTTCCTCGACCTGATCGAGCTCAAGGTCGACGGGGGTCTCTCTGCCGAACATCGAAACGACGACGCGGACTCTGTCCTTCTCGGGCTCAAGCTCCTCAACTGTTCCGAGGAAGCCGGCCAAAGGACCGTCGGTGACCTTAACGGTGTCGCCAATCTGATAGCCCGTGACGATCTCGTGACGCTCGACGCCGAGATCATATATTTCCTGCTCCGTAAGCGGGACGGCCTTGCCGCCTGCTCCGACGAAGCCGGTTGCGCCGCGGACGTTGTGGATAAGATGCCAGCTGTCATCGGTCAGCACCATCTTGCACAGAACGTAGCCGGGGAACACCTTGCGCTCGACGGTCTTCTCGCCGCCGTCGGTGATCTCGGTCACGGTCTCCATGGGGATGTTGACCTCCTGGATCAGATCCTGCATCCTGCGGTTCTCGGCAGACTTCATTATCGCTGCCGCAACTGCGTTTTCATAACCGGAATAGGTATGGATCACATACCATTTTGCGTCCTCTGCCATGGCCACTAACCCGCCAGCTCGAAGATGACGTTAACGACCAGACCCGCCAGCTCGTCAAATCCCCAAAGGACGACGGCGGCAAGCGCCATAACGAAAAGTGCGACACCGGTGTTGGTCGCAAGCTGCTTCGGGGTAGGCCATACGACCTTCTTCAGCTCGCTTTTAAGCTCGCGGAACCATTTTCCGATGCGCTGGAAAAAACCAAGCTTTTTCTCTTCCTTCTTAACGGCGTTGGTGTTCTTGACAGGAGCAGCTTTTTTCTTCTCTTCAGCCATTTTTTACACTCATCCTTTCAGAAAGTTACTTGGTTTCTACGTGCTTGGTGTGTTTTCTGCAGAAAGGGCAGTACTTGCTTCTCTCAAGCTTTTCGGAAGTATTCTTCTTGTTCTTGACAGTGTTGTAGTTCCTCTGCTTGCACACTTCACATCTCAGTGTGATCTTGACTCTGTTGTCAGCCATACTTTTCGGCACCTCCTATTTTATTTATCCGCGTTACGGTGCGGATATTTGCCTCCCTGTATGGGAACCGGATCCCTGCCCGTGCGGAAAATGCGCGCACGAAAAAAGACCTCTCGTCCGACAGGTAATCATTAATATACCATACCTATATTAAAAGGTCAAGCTTTTTTCAGCGGTGCACGGACATTGTACGGATACTCATATTGCGGCATAGTCCGTGCGCCTCTGAAAACTGTTTATAAAATTTTTCTTTTTTGTTCATGCCTTTGTCATAAAAGGTGTGTATTATAGCATCACAAGCTCAAAACGAACACCCCCGGAGGCCGCAATGGACGACAACAGAGACAAGAGAACAGATAATTCGTCCGACGACGCCGGGATAGACGGCGAGTATCACTTTGTCCGTCCCGAGCAGCGCCTGTATGAGGACGCGGAGTTTGTCCCGCAGGACGAGGCGACAGAGGTGCCCAACTACTACGCGCCCGAGGAGAAAAAGCCTCGGGAGAAATCGGGCGAGGCGAGGCGAGGCGGTGCGCTGAAGATCGCGTGCATGTGCCTTGTCTGCGCACTGGTCGGCGGCCTTGTGGGCGGCTTTGTATCATGGAGCGCAGTCAGGGGGAATCTTGCCGACGGCACGGCGAAGGATAACTCCGTCAAGCCCATCGTAAGCACGCCGGGCGGCAAAAAGGTCAGCACCGAGACAGCCTCGGCAAACGAGATATACGAGCTCGGCTGCAAGCAGACCGTGGGCGTTTCGCTTGAAAGCACCTATGCAAACATATTCGGCCAGCAGAGCGCGAGCGCCGTTGCCGGCACCGGATTTGTCATAACCGCCGACGGATATGTATTGACAAATTATCATGTTATCGAGTCGGCGCAGAAAAGAGGCTACAAGATAAGCGTCCTGTTTAAGGACAAATCGAGCTTTGAAGCCAAGGTCGTCGGCTTTGACGAGGATAACGACGTCGCCGTCCTGAAGATAGACGCCTCCGGCTTAAGCCCCGTCACCATCGGCAACAGCGACGATATCGCCGTGGGCGACAGCGTTTTTGCCATCGGAAATCCTCTGGGCGAGCTTGATTTTTCAATGACCTCCGGCCGTGTGAGCGCGCTTGACCGCAGCATCACGACCGAGCAGGGAGATGCCGCGATAAACATGTTCCAGTTTGACGCAGCCATCAACTCCGGCAACTCCGGCGGACCGGTTTACAACGAAAGCGGCGAGGTCATCGGCATCGCGACCGCGAAGGTCGGCTCCTCCGGCGTGGAGGGTCTGGGCTTTGCGATCCCCATTAACGACGCGGCCGATATCGCAAACGAGCTCATCACAAAGGGCTACGTCAGCGGCAGAGCCTATATGGGCGTTGACATCGACAATCGCTATACCTCGGTTTACGCGCAGTATTACAACATGCCCGAGGGCGCGTATGTATATAATGTCGAGTCCGGCGGCTGCGCCGAGAAATCGGGTATTGCCGCGGGAGATATCATCACCGAGGTCGGCGGCGAGGTCATAGGAAGCTATTCCGACCTGAACGCCGCGGTAAAGAACTTCAAGGCCGGGCAGAGCACCGAGATCGTCGTCTATCGCGGCGGCGAGTACGAAACACTCAGCATCACTTTCGATGAGTCCAAGCCCGACACCGGAAACAGCGGCGTCAATGAGTTCGGCATCTCGTGCATACCCAATTAATTTGCTATGTTTCTTCTCCTTTAATCGGGAGGGTTCTCTCTCTTCCTCCCGACATATATCCTCTCTATTTCTCCAAAACAAAAGGCCGCAGCTTCTGCTGCGGTCTTTTGTTTTTTCAGAGGCGCTGAAAAAACATTACAGCAGATATTCAAAAAATGTGGGCTTTTGTCAGTTAAGGTGATATAATGGCAGCATGAAATAGCTTTTGGGAGTGGTAGCATGACCGAATACACACTGAACGCCGCGAAGGCGATAGTGCCCGCAAAGACAGGAACAGAGCCGATACTGATCACCATGACAGCCGACGAGTTCCGCGAGAGGAAGGAAGATTTTCCGTTTCACCGCGACATGCTGCACAGCCTCGGCTCGATCCGCTACTGCAAGGCGGAGCTGTACCGCGGCGGCATCATCGGAACGATGCGCGTTCCGCGCAAGGAGGCGCAGCGCGCGCCGGAGCTCTGCTTCGGCTTCTGCCTGACGGCGGGCACGCTTTATATCATCGAGGACTCGGGCGAATATAAAACTATCATGAGCAGACTAATAAAGCACTCGTCCGGCATCGAGCGTCCGTCTCAGCTTCTTTTGCGGCTGCTGGAGCTTCTGACCGAAAACGACGTACCATACATGATGCACATGGAGGCCGAGCTCGAGCACATGGAGACCGAGCTTGACGGCAAAACGCCCGACGATTTCTTCCACCGCCTGACGCGGCATCGTCAAAAGCTATCCGAGCTCGGCGCATACTATGCTCAGCTCTCGGACATCGGCGAGCGGCTTTCCGACGAGCTGTGCGCGCCAATAGTCCACGACTGCACCGCCTGGGAAAAGTTCGCGCGCCGGGCCGAGCGGCTTCAGGATCACGCCGAGCTCGTAGCCGAGAGCGCCCTGCATCTGCGCGAGCTGTATCAGGCCGAGCAGGACTCGCGCCAGAACCGCATCATGGGGCTGCTGACCGTAGTGACGACGCTGTTTTTGCCCCTGACGCTGCTGACCGGCTGGTACGGCATGAATTTCCGCAACATGCCCGAGCTCACGTGGCGCTGCGGCTATGCCGCTGCCGCCGTCGTCGCCCTCGTCATCGTCGTTATCGAGATACTCTGGCTCCGCAAGCACTTCCGCAAGTTTTAGAGGCGCACGAACATTGTGCCGATACGTTTATTGCAGCTGCCCGTTATCGCACATGCCGACGAAACCGTTAAATCGCCGCTTTCCGTCGGCGCGATGTATGCTTCCCCTTGAAGGCCCGTTCCCTGCACGGCGCGGCGCAATGCCGTAGGGCGATGCAAAAACGGTTTCCGCCGCAGCCTCGACACCGGGCCGACGCGATCACCGTATAGGCGCAGCCTTAATGCGCCACTGAAAAAGCGTCGCTGAAAAAGATTGATTTTGACGGCGGCGGATAATATAATATTCAGATATCCATGATAAATCACCCGAGGGGGAGCACAGATGGGAAAGCTCAAATTTCTGCTTGCGCGCATTGCCGGGCTCAATTGGAAGCAGATGCTTCAAAAGATCGACGAAGTTCACGAAAAGTCCGGGCGCAGTAAGCTGTTTATATTCTTCGACATGGTCTGGTGCGGTCTGCGCTACCAGGCCGGATATATGGATTACTGGCTGTTTGAGATGTACGATCTCAACGCCGCACAGCGCAAAACCATTCTGACTCGCGGCATGAACAACAGCTTCATCAGGACCTACAACGACCCCGCGTATATGCCCGAGATCGAAAACAAGCTCAAATTCGCGCACAACTTCGCGGCCTTTCTGCACCGCGACTGGCTCGATTACTCTGCCGCAAGCGATGAGGAGATATCTGCCTTTGTCGAAAAGCACCCCGTGTTCATGGTAAAGCCCGTAGACGGGCAATGCGGCCGCGGCGTCGAAAAGCTCGACGTACGCGAGCTGAAAGAGCCTTTGCGCGAGCACCTTGCCGGCGCGGGGCATGTGCTGCTCGAGGAGTGCGTCACGCAGCACCGCGACCTTATGGCGCTGCACCCCTGCTCGGTCAACACCTGCCGCGTCATAAGCTTTACTCACGGCAAAAAAACGCGCGTCGTGGCGGCGTATCTGCGCATCGGCAACGGGAAATATGTAGATAACTTCAATAACGGCGGCATGGTCGTGCCCGTTGAGGAGGACAGTGGCGAGATAATCTATCCCGCGCTTGACAAGTCCGGGCATCTGTACGATGTCCACCCGCTCACGGGCGTTGCGATAAAGGGCTTTAAGATACCGCTTTGGGACGAGGTAGTGGCTATGGTCGAGCGCGCGGGGCAGGTCGTGCCGCAGGTCGGCATTGTCGGCTGGGACGTGTGCGTGACCGACAACGGGCCGCTGCTCATCGAGGGCAACGATTACCCCGGCCACGATATTTATCAGCTTCCGCCGCACCGAACAAACGGCATCGGCGTCCTCCCCAAGTTTCAAAAGGCCATAGCCGAATGCTTAGAGGCGAATTAAGGCTGTACCGATACATTTATTGCGGCTGCCCGGTATCGGGAAATAGGCATAAACCGTAAGGTTTCGCTTCCCAAACATGCGGTGCAGAGTTTGCGGCTTCGGCAGAAGTCCCGAGCCGGGCTGCGGCAATCACCGTATCCGCAGCGGCGTCCGTGCGTCTCTAAAAAAGTACTTGATTTTTTTGCGGTGATTAGGTAGAATATCATAGCATAATATAAGGAGTGACCGAGATGGCAAAGCTCGTTTCAAAGATAGTTGAAATCTGGCACGACCGCAAGCGCATCCTCGGCATGCCCATAAGCTTCACGCGATACGCGCTGAGCGAGGACAGGCTGTTTCTTAAGCGCGGCTTCCTGAATGTAAAGCATGATGAGATCGTGCTGTACCGTGTGCGCGATCTGCGCGTGTCGGTATCTTTGTGGCAGCGGATTTTCGGCGTCGGCTCGGTAACTGTGGTATCGACGGATAAAAGCATCCCGGAGCTTACGCTTAAAAACATCCGCCAGCCAAACGAGGTCAAGGAGCTTATCCATGAGCACGTCGAAAAGATGAAGATCGAGCGCCGCATGCGCCTCGGCGAGATGAGCATGGATGTCGATGACGATGCGCTCGACCTTGAGGACGTTAACTGAAAAGCAAACGGCTCGCGCCGCTTGTATATATGGATAGGTATCGAAGTGGTCATAACGGCCCTGACTCGAAATGTTTGAAAGCTCCGGCCGTTTCATCCGCTGAAAATGTCCGCCGCACAGGGCTTTGCGCGGGTTCGGATTTCACAATTTCATATCGTTCTTGCGTGTTTTTCTTGCATTCTTCCGGAGCAGGGATTACACTTGAGATATACGGAGAGTTGTCCGAGAGGTCGAAGGTGCGACACTCGAAATGTCGTGTTCCCAAAAGGAACCTAGGGTTCGAATCCCTAACTCTCCGCCAAAAACCCAGTCATATCAAGGCTTTTGCCCATATATGACTGGGCTTTTCTTTTTGCGCAAAGTCACATCGGCGCACATGATTTTCGGCAAGAACTCATGTGTGCCAGCCGGTCTGCCCTGTGTCCGGCAGAGTCAGGATATTGTCCATTACATTTGCCGAGGTGATCTTGGACTTGTAATCCAAATGACTGTAAATATTCGCCGTCGTGCCGATGTCGCTGTGGCCCAGCCACTCCTGGATTTGCTTCAGAGTCACATCGTTCGCCAAAAGCAGTGAGGCGCAGCTGTGTCTGAGGTCGTGAAAGCGAATGTGCCGCA
>CALBGG010000072.1 GCA_937893605.1 uncultured Clostridia bacterium | reverse complement strand
TTCATGTCGCCGTCCTTTATCCAGCCGAGCCTGCGGCAGATCACGCCGAAGGCCCAGGCGAGGACAGCCGGAAGGACGATGGCGATAAGCGCAAGGCCGAGCCAGTCGAACGCCGTGGGAGATATGGCCTTCGCACCGTCTAAAAGCGCCTCGGCCGAGGGATTTGACCAGCCCGTCCACACACCGATGGGGCCGACGAGGCCGCAGGTGCCCATGCCGGAGGAGACCGCCGCGCCGTTCATCTCAAGCTTGAATACGCAGGTGGCGACAGGGCCGGTCACGGCGCTGGCCGCGATGGCCGGTATCCATATCTTCGGGTTGCGCACGATATTGCCCATTTGCAGCATCGAGGTGCCCAGCCCCTGCGAGACGATGCCGCCCCAGCCGTTTTCCTTAAACGAAACGACCGCGAAGCCGATCATGTTCGCGCAGCAGCCCGCGAGCGCCGCACCGCCGGCGAGCCCCGTCAGGCTCAGCGCCGCGCAGATGGCCGCCGAGGATATCGGCAGCGTCAGCGCGATGCCGACGAGAACAGAAACGAGCACGCCCATGACAAACGGCTGCTGCGTCGTCGCCCACTTTATGAGCGTTCCGACCGCCATTGCGCCCTTGCCGATGGGAGCCGCTATGAAGTACGCAGCGCCCACGCCTATGAGTATCGTGACGATCGGGGTCACGAGAATGTCGATCTTGGTCTCCTTCGAGACCATTTTGCCGAACTCGGCCGCGATTATCGCAACAACGTAAACGGCAAGCGGGCCGCCCGCACCGCCCATTACATTTGTAGCATATCCGACAGGAATAAGCGAAAACAGCACCATCGCCGGGGCGTGCAGCGCGTAGCCTATCGCCACAGCCATCGCCGGGCCGACCATCGCCGAGGCAAATTTTCCTATCGTGTAGCCCGTGCCGCCGATCTCTATAAGCGGAGAGGCGAGGAACGATATGCCCAGCTGCGTGCCGAGCGTGTCTAGTATCGTGCCGACGAGCAGGGTACAGAACAGTCCCTGCGCCATTGCGCCGAGCGCGTCTATGCCGTAGCGCTTGAGGCTGACCTCAATATCCTTGCGCCTGAAAAATGCCTTTACCTTGGACATAAGCGATTACCTCATATAAATAAAATAAGACCATGCAATGTCTTGACATATGCATGGTCTACTTTAACGCTTATTGACGCTTTTGTCAATGAGCAATCACGATTTTTCCTTATTCTTTGTAGATGAAGCCCGCCTCGTCCAGCTCCTTATAGGTGCGCTCGAAGCACGCGCGATCCGGGCAGGAGAGAACGTGCAGGTGTACGCCGCCGGTGAGGGTGCTCAGGGGGCTTGCACCATGCTCGCGGCAGGCGGCAATGAACTGTGAAACGTCATAGCGGCTCGACAGATGCAATGGGCCTGTCAGCTGACCGTAGAGAGGATGCTCGACGGTGACGCTGACGACCGTACAGCCGTTATCGACCATTATGTTGAGCTCCTTTTCCATGCTCTCGAAATCATGCACGCAGGCGACGGTGTACTCCACCTGACCGTTTGCGCGCTCGAGAAGATAGCCGCGCGGAGTGGCGAGAATCTTTTCGCCGGATGCGCGCAGCAGCGCGATGTCGCCGACGATTATCTGTCGGCTGACGGACAGCTCCTTTGCGAATTTCGTAGCGCTCAGGGGGCGCTCGGCGCTTCTGAGTTCACGCATTATGTGTTCACGTCTTTTTGCAGAATCCATTTATATTACCTCTTTGCTTTCAGCATATCGTCCTTGAGAGCCATGAGCCTTTCGGACAGATCGACATAGTACTGATGTGGGAAATCGAATCGCTTGACCTCCGGCCAAAGGGTGGACACCTCGTAGGCGCAGCGGCGGCGTATATCGTCGAGCGTCGGGAGCTCATACACGAGCTTTCCCTTTTCGAAAATGGGAACAAGCAGCTCCTGAGCCTTGAAATTATCCATCGTCTTGCGCTTCCAGCGCGCCTCGGGGTCGCAGATCTCAAGGGGCTTTGTGTCGTCTACGGTCTCGTCGTGCATGCAGATGTAGTCGGCCTCGGCCATGCCGTTTTCGCGGTCGAAGAAGCGGTAGACCTTTTTGAAGCCCGGGTTTGTTATCTTGCCGACGTTTTCGCTTATCTTTATCTTGGGGATTATCTCGCCCTCATTGTTTTCAACGGCGCACAGCTTGTACACTCCGCCGAACACGGGGTCGGACTTTGCGGTTATAAGGCGCTCTCCGACGCCGAAGGAGTCGATCTTCGCGCCCTGAAGCAGAAGCTCTGTGATAAGGCGCTCATCGAGCGAGTTAGATACGGTGATCCTGCACTCGGGCCAGCCGGCCTCATCGAGCATCGCGCGCGCCTTGCGAGTAAGATAGGCCATATCGCCCGAGTCAAAGCGGATTCCGCACTTTGTTATGCCCAGGGGCTTTAATACCTCGTTGAACGCACGTATGGCATTTGGAACGCCGCTTTTGAGCGAGTTATAGGTATCGACCAGCAGTGTGGCGTTGGTCGGGTAGGTCTCGCAGTAGGCCTTGAAGGCCTCGTATTCAGAGTCGAACATCTGAACCCAGGAGTGCGCCATCGTGCCGCCTGCGGGAACGCCGTAGCGCGTGTCGGAAAGGGCGCAGGCCGTGCCCGCGCAGCCGCCGATATACGCGGCTCTTGCACCGGTGACGGCGCCGTCGATGCCCTGTGCGCGGCGCGAGCCGAACTCGAGCACGACCCTGCCCTCGGCCGCACGGCAGATTCTGTTCGCCTTCGTGGCGATAAGACTCTGATGGTTTATCTCAAGCAGAACATATGTCTCGATAAGCTGCGCCTGGATAGCCGGTGCGCGCACGACCATGAGCGGCTCACGCGGGAACACGGGCGTGCCCTCCGGAACAGCCCATATATCGCCCTCGAACCTGAAATTGCGCAGGTATTCGAGAAACTCCTCGGAGAACATCTTTCTGCCGCGCAGATACTCGATATCCTCGTCGTCAAAATGCAGATCCTGAATGTATTCTACCGCCTGCTCAAGTCCCGCGGCGATGGCAAAGCCGCCGTTGTCGGGATTTTGGCGGTAAAAAACATCGAAATAGGTTATTTTGTCTCCCATGCCGTGGTTGAAGTATCCGTTGCCCATCGTGAGCTCATAGTAGTCGCACAGCATGGTGAGGTTAAGCTTTCTGTCAGTCATAACAGCCTCCGGCAATATACGCTGAACGTATATTAATTATACCCTTAGTATATAACATATTTATTTTTATGCAACCATTGATATTAATAAAACAAGCTCTCCGAAGAGTTCGGAGAGCTCGTTTGCGCTTTATATGATATTTTATCAGGCTTCGATCTGCGCCTGCTTTGCCGCCTCGTTCTTTGCCGCTGCGGTCACGATGAGGAACACGACAGAGACAAGCGCGAAGGTGATCAGCGCTATAAGCTGCAAGGTGCCGGAGTAGGTGCCGTCCTTGAGCGGATAGGTGTAGCCGTGGTAGCGGGTCAGCAGCCCGAAGATATTGCAGCCGACTGCCAGCACTGCGGTAATGATGCCGAGCACGAAAGCGCCGCGCTTGCCGGCAAGGCCGAGTATTCCGCCGATAATGCCGAGCACTGCGGCGACGGCAAGAGCGACGTACAGACCCAGGCGCATGTAGAGCTCATGTGTAACGTCGGCGACGTGATGATCGACAGACTCGCGGAAGCTTGCGCAGACCTCAAGGCACTTGTCGAGATCGAGATACGGCTCGCCGTTGCGAAGCGTTACGAGATTTCCGTTTTCATCGTACTTCTTCCAGTCGAAGTCGGAGCCGAGGCGCTGCTCGGGACCGGGAACGGCCATCTCGCCGTTGTGACGGTAGATAGGCTCGTTTTTATAGCAGACCATGGTGTACTCGTCAACGAGAGCCATGCCTTCTTCAAAAGCTTCGAGATCGTTTTTGCCTGCCTCGAGCTGAGCTGCGCCGTCTGCAAGCTCCTTTGCGCCCGCAGCAAGATCCTTTTCGCCCTGCACCAGCTGCTCCTTGCCCGCGGCAAGATCCTTTTCACCCTGCGCCAGCTGCTTCTCGGCCTCGGCAAGCTGCTTTTCGCCGGCGGCAAGCTCGGCTTTTCCGGCCTCAAGCTCCGCCAGACCGTCCTCGTACTGCTTGAGCATCGCCTGACCCTCGGCGACCATGTTCTGAATATAGGCCGGGAAGTCGGTGACGTCTGCGGGAATGGAAAGACCCATGCGCTCTGCAAGCGGCGCGACCTTTCCTGCAAACCATGCCTGAGCGCTGTCAAAGCCGGGCAGCTTTGCGATGCTTCCGTCGCGGAATTTGACATAGGTGTTCAGAAGCGGCATGAGCGGCTCGATCTTCGAAAGAAGCGCCTTGCCCTCATTGTAAGCGTCGGTGTTCTCGTCGATCATCTTCTGACCCTCGGCGATCTTCTGGCGGCCCTCCTCGAGAGCCTTTTTGCCGGCCTCGTAGTCCCTGTAGCCCTGCTCGAGGGTAGCCTTGCCCTCATCATAATCCTTATAGCCCTGAGCAAGAGTCGCCTGTCCCTCGTTATAGGCCTGCTGACCGGCTGCATAGTCGCTCAGACCCTTGGCATAGGTGCCGACGCCTTCGTTATATGCGGCCTCGTTTTCCTTGAGGGTCTGAATAGCCTTCTCAAGATCACCTACAACGTCTGCCGCCTTTGCATCGTCCTCCTTATACTTCTTTATCGCAAGACCGTCCTTGACACCGAAACCGGCGGCGGCCAGCGCGAAAAGGCAAGCGACAATAAGCAGGATGCTGATCGTGGTGGTAAGAGCTGATTTTTTCATTTTTCTCCCCTTTAATTAAATAATACATTTTTACGATTGCGTATCGATAAGATACAGCGCTGTTAACATCTTATTAATAAATTTACAATTTGTCAATACTTATAAGAAGAATATGAGGAGATTTTACAATCTATAACGTAAAAAGTTCATTGAAATTTTTGTGCAATTGCGCTATATTTATTTTATATGCACATTCGATGCACATTCGGAGGACGGAACATGGCAGTGACGATGGAGTTTTTTGACGGAATAAGCTTTGATATAGCAAAGCAGAAATACTATAACGCAAACAAGGTCGATGCGAAAATGGAGGAGATAAAGGCGGCATTTGCCGAGCTTATCGAGGAAAACAACGCGCTCAGGCGGCAAATTGACGATATAGGCCTTTCCAAGTCCAGGGTGGCCGAGCTCATAGTTAACGCGCAGGAGCGGGCCGATGATATTATAAAGGATGCCAACGCAAAATCCGAGGAGATACTTAAGCAGGCCAGGCTCGATGCCGACGGCATAATCATAAGCCGCGAGGCCGAGGCCGGAATCGGTATGGGCGGCCTTACGCAGGGTCAGCTTGCCGCGATAGACAAGCTCAACAAGCAGCTCGACGACTTTAATGTTTCCCAGGCAACTCAGATATTCCGCATAAAGCAGGCGCTCATGAAAATAGCGCTGGATAAATGAAAAAACAGCTCCGGCAGGAGCTGTTTTTCATATTCCCAGATAAAATCCCGTGCTGAGTATTTCCTCTGTTCGCGAGAGAACCTCGTGCGCCTCCTCGTAGTTTCGCAGAGCAAGCTCCGCGACGAGATAGTTTGTCAGGCACATGGGCGCCGTCAGCGAGTTTTTGCACGAAACGCTTTTTATAGAGCAGTTAAAGCACACATCGCCGTAGGCCTTGACCGGCAGGTCGTTATTCGACGTAAACAGCACGACCTTGACGCCGTGTCTGCGCATCCAAGCGAGGATGTTGATGCCGATGCGCGAGTATCGCGGAAAAATATACGCGATGCACACGTCGCCTTCCTGTGCGTTCACGATCTCCTCGGGGTAGATGAGACCGGTCGTCTGGATAAAGTGCACGTTGCGCTTTATCTCACCCAGACGCGATACCATGTAGTGCGCCAGCGAAAAGCTGCTGCGCATGCCGAGAACGTAAATGCTGCTTGCTCCGCTTATGAGATCAATGGCTTTTTCAAGCTCGCCCGCGTGCAGACCGGCAAGGGTGAGCTGGATGTTTTTTATGTCGGTCGAAAAGGCCTCCTCCAGGAGATCGTTCCCCGATGATACCGCCGCACGCTCGAGCCTCTCGGGCAGCGAGCCCTTGGTCTGTATCTCCTTTTTGATGCTGTCCTGCATTTCGGAAAAGCCGGAATAGTCGAGAGCGCGCGCAAAGCGGATGACCGTGGTCGTGCTCACGCCGATCTTTTCCGCCAGCTCCTCGAGCGTTGAAAACGCGATGTCCTCATAATTTTCGTCGACGTAATTTGCGACGACCTTCTGCGAATGCGTCAGCTTGCCGTAAACCGCGCTTACCTTGGAGGTGAAGAGCATATTCAACTGTCCTCCCGTATGTTTTGAATAATACTTTCCAATACTTATTGTACAATATGACAGCCGATATTGCAAGGCATGATTTGACGCGGTACACATACAATGGTATAATTGCAGTGAAATATGTCAAAACGGAGGGCAAAATATGCCGCTTCCCAACCGACCGCACGAGAAAAACCGCATGCCGACAAAGGCAGATATACTTGGAACGATGCAGCACTGGATAACGATCATGCAGCTCAAGCCCGGCGAGAAGATATCCGACACCGAGATCGCCGAGTACTTTAACGTCAGCCGCACGCCGGTGCGCGAGGTGCTTAAAATGCTCGAGCAGCAGAAGCTGATATATACCTATCCCGGCCGTGCGACCATCGTTGCTGATCTTGCACTGGACGATATAGAGAGCTACTATCTGCCCATGCAGACGCTGCAATGCCTTGCCGTGCGCCTTGCCGTTAATAATGCGGCGAGCGCCGATATAGCCGAGCTGGAAATGCTCAACGCTCAATTCGGTGAGGCGATAGACAGCAGCGACGCCGAGAGCATACTCATTGCCGACAGAAATTTTCACGATAAGATACTTGAGATAGCGGGCAATGAGTATATCGACGAGTTCTGCTCGGCGTTGTGGGTGCGCATAGCACGGCTGGATTATATGTTCTTCCGCGTTAACACGATGGGCACATCCTATAACGATCACCGGCTCATGATCGAAAGCTTCCGCATAAAGGATCCCTTCGGCGCGGAGCTTGCGATGAAAAACAACTGGAACTATTCCATGCTCGCCGTCAAGGCCGCCGTCGGCCAAAACGGTATTGTATAATTAAAGCATAAAAAGCTGCCGCGGTCAGTGACTGCGGCAGCTTTGAGTTTTTTATCGGAACTTCACGATGTCGTCGATCTTGGCCATGTGGCAGCCGGGGTAATTGTCC
>CALBGG010000071.1 GCA_937893605.1 uncultured Clostridia bacterium | reverse complement strand
AGGATCAAGGAGCATCTGAGCAAATATGGGCTGACGCAGAAAGAGTTCATCATCGGGCTCATAGAGGCTGCGCTCACCGACGCCGCAGATGCGGAAGAGGCAGAGGCAGAATAAAACTTCATGCAACATCAAAGCCGTCGTGGGAGGCCACGGCGGCTTAAACATTTCATAGGAGGAGATTCAATGTACATTTACCCGGACAACCTCGCGGCCAAAGCTACGCTCTGGCTGTGGGAACTCAAAGACCTTGCCATCATCGGCATCGGTTTTCTTATAGGCATATTCTCGCTCGTGCGCACGGGCGCGTTGCTGCCGCTGGCTCTCGTCGTTGCTTACGGCTTCCTGAGCATTCGCTTCGACAACACCAGCATACTGGATTTCATCCGCTATGCCGCGGCGTATTTTTTCACGCGCCAGCAATACTTTGAATGGAGGGATCCCACATGATCTTCAAAAAGAAAGAGTCTACACAGGAACTGCTCGGCATTGAGGCTATAACGGATTACGGCATATCCACAAAGCAGGGCGAGCTCATTTTCTTTTCCGTTGCGCCCACTAATCTGAGTGTGCTTCCCGCCGACAGCATCGACGCGAGGATAAACGCCCTGCTCAACATCATCAAGGGCTACGACGGGATAGAGATGATAGCCACAGACTCAATGCAGTCATTTGAGTACAACAAGCGCTTTTACCGCGACAGGCTTGAGAAAGAGAGCTGCCCCGCCGTGAGGCGCTTGCTGGAGCAGGACATAGAGCACCTCGACCGCATACAGGTCATGACGGCATCATCACGGCAGTTTTACATCGTCCTGCGCATACGCAGTGAAATCAAGGGCGACATATATGCCCACCTCGGCAATGTTGAGAAATACATACACGAGCAGGGCTTCACCGTCCATCGTGCTGACCGGCAGGAGCTGAAAAAGCTGCTGGCGGTTTACTATGGGCAGAGCATCAGCGTTGATCCGTACCCAGACTATGACGGCCAGCAGTGGGAGTGAGGAGGAAAAACTATATGGGAAAACATCTGAAACAAAAATCTGCTCCTGTGAAAACAGAGAAGAAAAAGAAATATAAATCCGCGTCCGTAAAGCCAGCTCCGCCGAGAAAAACGTTCTTAGATATGATAGCGCCGGGAGTTATGAAGTTTAACCCCGACGTGTATATCCGGGACAACCTTTATTGCTGTGTCTGGGCGCTGAAGGAGTACCCGGCCGCGACTGAGGATCAGGCCATACTCCGTCACCTCGGTGAGAAATGCGGTGTCAACATCCGCATATACACGCGCATCGTTGACGCGATGGAGGAGAATCGTATCATCCAGAACGCAACCAACAAGAACAGGCTCAGCAGGGCGAATACGAATGATACCAAGCAGATGATCACTGCCGAAGGCAATCTGCAGGATGTCTTTGAGATGGTAAATGCCATGAGAAAAAGGCGCGAGCCGCTCATCCACTGCGCTGTGTTCATTGAGCTGTGCGCCCCGACGATGCAGGAGCTTGAGCGTCTGCAGTCTGAGGTCATATCTGAGCTGCTGAGATCAAAGCTCAATGTGGATAGACTTCGTCTGCGTCAGCAGAAAGGCTATCTCTCCACCTGCCCGCAGGGACATAACATCTTCGGCACACAGTTTGAGCGTGTGCTCCCTGCGTCGAGCGTTGCAAACCTATACATATATAATTATTCCGGTAAGACGGATGCCAACGGCTTTTACATCGGCAAGGACAGATACGGCAGCAACATCCTCACCGACTTCGACCAGCGCGACGAGGATAAGACCTCGGCAAATGTCCTCATCCTCGGCAACTCCGGTCAGGGCAAGTCCTATCTTATGAAGCTCCTCATGGTCAATTGCCGCGAGGCGGGCAAAAACATTATCTCGCTGGACGTTGAGCACGAGCAAGGCGAACTCTGCGCCGCGCTCGACGGATGCTTCATCGACCTCATGGGCGGGCAGTACATCATCAATGTGCTTGAGCCGAAATGCTGGAGCACCGGCGAGGATGAGGATGATCCGTCAACTCCAGAGACGTTCAGGAAGAAAACCGCGCTCTCTCAGCATCTTTCGTTTCTGCGGGATTTCTTCCGTGCATACAAAGACTTCACCGATCCGCAGATAGATACGATAGAAATTCTGCTCTCGAAGCTGTACTCTAAGTTCCATATTTCGGACTACACAAATTTCTCGCAGCTCAAGCCGGAGGATTATCCGGTGCTCTCTGACCTGTATGATCTTATTGAAGA
>CALBGG010000070.1 GCA_937893605.1 uncultured Clostridia bacterium | reverse complement strand
TCGAGGACTTCGCCGTTGTTGTACGCCTCGATGATCTTCTGTATCGCGTGGTCGGCAAAAACGGTGCTTATCTTGTCCTCGGTGGCCTCGGGCCATTCCTCGTCGGTAAGCTCGGGTATCTGCTCGATGTTGCGCATCTGGTTTACGGCCTTGCGCCAGCGGTTCTGATTTTCCACCGTGTGGCGCACGAGGCGATCGTCGGGCGCAAGCTCGGTCACGTCGAGCTTTCCGAGTACGCGGTCGATGACTATCGTGCCGTGGCCGTTTTCCTCCTTGCCGTGGGGGAAGTACCAGTAGACAAGCTGCAGGTCGGATTCTTCTTTAAGTTTAAATGTTACCATATCTCATTCTCCGATTATAATTATTGGATGCAATAATTATAACACATGGCATTCTAAATATCAATCAATATGAATGATGCTCTCCATAAGCTCGGCGGCGGAGACGTTGGGGTTGTGGTAGTGCTCGCGCTTTACGCTCTTTTCGGTCAGCGTGATGGCCTCCTTCGGGCAGTATTGCAGGCAGCTGAGGCACTGGATGCAGTTCGTGCCGAAGGTTGGCTTCCCGTCGACGAATTTTATGTTGCCCTTCGGGCAGAGCTTTTCGCACTGGCGGCAGCCAATGCACGCGTCGGTAACGGCAAATTTCTTCGCCTTGGCGGCGGCGAGCTTCGGCCAGACCTTGCTTTCAAGCGCGTTGAGGCTCATTTTCGGAGGCGCTTTCCTGCTCTTGTCTCCACGCAGTATGGCCTTTACGAGCTTTTTGGCCATGCGCTCGCTGCGCTTCTGCGCCATTGCGGGAGTCATGGGCGGCAGCATCAGCCGGTGCGGGAACAGCCAGATGCACGAGCACTGGTGGGAAAGTCCCGCCCACAGGTCGAGCCTGAAGCGCTCGTTAATCTTATGCAGGCCGCAGCCGAGATAGCCGGCGTACTGACCGACGGCGAAGGTATATGCGCTCGGAGAAATTTTGATGCTGTCAAGGTAGCTCTCAACATCGCCCGGCAGGCCGCCGCCGTAGCAGGGAACGATGAAGCCGACGCGCTCGGCGTCCGTTACGTCGGTTTTCACCGGCGCCTTGCGCATCATGATGATGTCAGTGTCGCCAAGTCCTTTTGCGATGTTTTTCGCAAGATCAAGGCAGTTGCCGCTGCCGGAAAAGCAGAATATAACGTTTTTGCTCATAGTATCTACTCCTTCAAAAAATCTTCATGTCAGAATTGTAACATAAAAGAAAATGTGATACAATAGTACCGCAGTGAAGTAATACAAAGGAGCAAAAGATGTATCACATCAAGCAGGATAAACGCGCGCAGGCCTCGGTTGAGCTCATTTGCGAGGGGCTTCGGCGGTGCTTAAAGGAAAAAGGCTTTGAAAATATAACTATATCGGATATACAGCGCACCACGGGTGTCAGCCGCTCGACGTTTTACCGCAACTTCGACCGCATAGAGGATGTGCTCGCGCTCATGTGCGACAGAGTGTTCGAGGAAGCGTTCGGCGCGGGCTACGCGAACATAAGCGAGGCGGTGTTCAGAACGTGGTTTCGCCACGCCGATATGATAGAAACCGTCGTCAGCATCGGACGCGGCGATATGCTGTATGCAAGCCTGCGGCGCTGCTCGGATCATTTGCGGCCCGGCATACCCGGACTCAGAGACGCCGCGCTGTTTGACTATCTCGTGTCCATCCTGTCATCGTCGATGATGGGGATAATGATAACATGGGTCGAGCGCGGCCGCAGCGAGAGCGAGGAGGAGCTGAAAAATATGATCCTGCAAAGCTTCAAGGCGATGAAATTCATAGGGCTGGCGTGAAAAAAGCTCCCCTTTGTGGGAGCTTTAAAATTTATTGATATTGCAGGAAGTTCTGCCGCGGCTTTGGCCGGTATTTAACGCCGGAGACCAAGCCGACGGCCGCGTACATCGCAACGATCGACGAGCCGCCGTAGCTGAAGAACGGGAGCGTTATGCCGACGACGGGCGTTATGCCGATGCACATGCCGATGTTGACGAAGGTCTGGAACGCGAGCGCCGCCGCAACGCCGAAGCAGATGAGCATGCCGAATGGACTTCCCGAACGCAGACCGATGACGCAGCAGCGTATGATGATTATGCTCAAAAGCACGATGATGGCTATGCAGGCGACCATGCCGAGCTCCTCGCCGATGGAGGCAAAGATGCAGTCGGTGTGCCGCGCGTTATAGCTGCTCTGCGCGAAGCTGCCCTCGCCGAAGCCCACGCCCGTCCAGCGGCCGGAGGCCAGCGCGTCCTTGCAGTGGTTTGTCTGCCAGGTTATGCCCTGACCGGTCGGGTCGACGACGTCGGGGATATACGGCGCGAGGATGCGCTTTTTCTGATAATCCTTGAGAAGGAAGTTCCAGAACAGGGGCACCATAGCCGCGACTGCCGCGGCGGCCGCCGCCATCCAGTACCACGCGATGCCGGCGCACACGAGCATGATGACGAAAATGGCCAGGAATATGAGCGCACTGCCGAGGTCGTTGGGGATGACGGTTATGAGACCGAAGTACAGCGCCCAATGCAGGCCGAGCTTGATGATCGACGGGAATCTGTTGAGCGTTCGCTGCTCTTTATAATTTGAGATCTGCTTTGCCAGCAGGACGATGAATATGACCTTAACAATCTCCGACGGCTGAACGCCGATGCCGGCAAAGCGGTACCACGAGCGCGAGCCGACCTCGTCGCCCTTTCCGAAGAATATAAGCCCGGCGATGAACAGAACGTTGAATATCGTAAGATAAACCCACTTGTCGGCGATAAGATCCGGGTCGATGACCGTGAACACGACGAACGCCGCGATGCCCAAAAGCATCGCAAAGCCCTGAACGACGACGTATCGCGTCCAGCCGTAGGACTTGGTCATGCTGTAGATCATGACTATGCCGAAAACGGTGCATATCGTGCAAACGGCGAGAAGGAAGATATCCGCCCGTTTGAAAAAGTCTTTAATTTTACGGGAATCGATTTTTATTGTCGCCGCCGCCCTTCAAAAATGCTCGATTTCACAAATTATCGCAATCGGACACGCTACATTTTAGCATATTATTGCCCTTTACGCAATGCGGTATCTTGTGGTATAATTCAAATTCAGAAAAAGTTTAAAAATGAGGTGAGATCAGTGCAGACTTATATAAGCCGCAGCGAAGCGGAGACCGAGCGTATCGGCGAGCAGTTTGCAAAGGATCTCCCCGACGGCAGCGTCATTGCCATGTACGGCGACCTCGGCGCGGGAAAGACAGCTTTCGTGCGCGGAATGGCAAGGGGCATGGGGCTTTCCTGCCGTGTGTCCAGCCCGACGTTTACTATCGTTAACGAATATATAGGTGAGCGTGAGCTCATCCATTTTGATATGTACCGGCTTGAGAGCGCGGACGAGCTGTTTGATATCGGCTGGGAGGATTATCTCCGCCGCGGCGCCGTGTGCGCCGTCGAATGGAGCGAAAAGGTCGAGGACGCATTCTTCGGCGACGAGATCGTCCTGCGTATTGAAAAGCTCGGCGACAACGAAAGAAAGATCACCATTGAGGAGGGAAATGCAAAATGCTGATACTTGCACTTGAATCCTCCGCAAAAGCCGCTTCTGTCGCGCTTATGGAGGATGAAAAGCTCATCGCGCAGTACAGTCAGTGCAGCGGACTTACTCACAGCCGCACGCTTCTGCCGATGGTGGACGATATGCTTAAAAATACTGAAAATACGATCGCCGGCGTCGATCTTATCGCCGTCGCTCACGGACCGGGTTCCTTTACGGGAATCAGGATAGGTGTTTCCACCGTTAAGGGTCTTGCGTGGGCAGCCGATAAGATGTGCGTCGGCGTTTCCACGCTTGAGGCCATGGCGTGGCACGGCTCTTCTGCGGGCGGAATGATCTGCCCCGTGATGGATGCACGCCGCAGTCAGGTTTATAACGCCCTGTTTGAAATAAAAGACGGCAGGCCGCAGCGCCTGCGTGAGGACAGGGCGATAGCCCTATCGGAGCTCGCCGGGGAGATACGCGGCAAAAATGCGTTTCTGGTCGGCGACGGGGCGCAGCTTACATATGAGTACATGAAAAATGAAGGCATTGACTGCCGCATTGCTCCGTCAAATCTTCTGTATCAAAGCGCCTGGGGCGTTGGCATGGCGGCAATGGGAAAAACACCCGGTACGGCCGACGATCTGCTGCCTGTGTATCTTCGCCTGAGCCAGGCCGAGCGAGAGCGCCAGGAGCGCATGAATAATAAATAGTATAGAAACCGGCCTGCCGGTGTATATAAATTGGCTCCTTTCGGGAGCGGACTAAACAAAGGAGAATAATTAATGAGCAAGGTATGCGTATTTGATCACCCCCTCATTCAGCACAAGCTGTCGATCCTCAGAGACAAGGGAACCTCCGTCAAGGAGTTCAGAGAGCTCATTTCCGAGATAGCGATGCTCATGTGCTATGAAGCGACGAGAGACCTTCCCCTCGAGGATGTCGAGATCGAAACTCCCGTGGCCAAGGCGACCGTAAAGCGCATCGCCGGCAAGAAGCTCGCGATCGTTCCCATCCTGCGCGCGGGCCTCGGCATGGTAGACGGTATGGTCAGCATGATGCCCAATGTCAAGGTCGGTCACATCGGCCTGTTCCGCGATCCGGAGACTCTCGAGCCTGTTAAGTACTACTTCAAGATGCCGCCCGACATCGAGGAGAGAGACGTCATAGTCGTTGACCCCATGCTCGCCACCGGCGGCTCGGCCTCGGCTGCCATCCAGTTTCTTAAGGACGACGGCGTAAAGCACATAAAGCTCATGTGCATCATCGGCGCTCCCGAGGGTGTTGAGCGCATGCAGAAGGATCATCCCGACGTGGATATTTATGTCGCCGCTCTCGACGATCATCTCAACGAGCACGGCTACATCGTCCCCGGTCTCGGCGACGCCGGCGACCGCATTTTCGGCACGAAGTAAGCAAAACTAAACAAAACAAAAATCCGGAGCTTGGCTCCGGATTTTTTATTATCTGAAATCGAAAAGCTTACAGGGGGATATATTCAAAGCATCGCAAATATCAAAAACAACGTCGAGAGACACGGCGCAATCAGCCGTTTCGATGCGGCTCATATGCGTGCGGCTGATATTCACAAGCCCCGCAAGCCGCGACTGCGAAAGGCCGCGCTCCTTACGGTAGTATGCGATATTAAGACCGAGATATTTATATTTATCAAGCTGTCGAGAATCCATTATCTCACCCTTATATATTTTATCCGTTGTACGTTGAATATGCCACAACGTATAAAATAACAAATATAACTTGACAAGTTACAAAAGTTTTGACATAATACACATAGCGTCAAAATGCGACAGCACTGAGAAATATGAAAGGTGAGTTGAAATGAACGAAAACAACAATGAAGATATTCTTCGAAGCGAAGAATGTGCCGACCAAACGGCGGCAGGCGGGCAGAACAAGAAGCGATCGGCGCTTGAGTCTTTGAAATACCGCTTTTCGCCGAAAAAGCTGAAGTCCACGGTCGCGATCATAGTGGTGCTTGCGATAGTTATAGCGGGCGGCGTGATGTTTCTTAACTACAGAAGCCCGAGCTCGATAGCGGAGAGATATGCCAGGGCTGATGTTCTCGGAAAAACGGAGACGATGCAGGAGTTATCGGCCTATGATACCCATGAATATATGATCAACAGATGGAAATACGACACCGAGGAAAAATTCTTCAGCGAAATGAGCGACACGTATAAAGAGGACATCAATAGCTGGTCGGATTATGAGCGATTCATGTCCGAGCAAGCTGACGAGTCCATAATCGATGAGTGCGGTGATTATAAGCTGAGCGTTGAAGCTAAGCGCACTAAGGACTTGTCGGTAAAGCGAATACTGTCAGCGCTCGACAGTGACATCGAAAAACTCGAAGAGTATGCCAACTTTGATAAAGACAGCATTACGGACGGTAAGCAGGTCGATGTTAAAGTAACAATTGATGGCGAGGATGATACGGAGCGCGCTATGTTTTCGATATACATGGTCAAAGTCGATGGGCAGTGGAAGGTACTGCAATTTGAAAGCGAAACTCTTTAGTGATAAATAAAAAAATCCGCAGCAAATGCTGCGGATTTTTTTATGAAACTTGCTGGACTTACACTTGACAGAACGGAAATAATAGGTCATATTAAATTTGAACAGGATAGCCACGTTGGAAATTTACAGATTTAAGGTGCAACTAAAAGATGAGAGCTTTACAAAAATGGTGCGGAAGGAATGCGCTTAGGCATATTGCGGTCGCGCTTGGGCTTACGCTTATGGACGTGCTGCTGTTTTTGGCGCTTTGGAAGCTATATTTGCATCTGTTTAATGACCTTGTTCCGAGCGCGGTAAAAAACAGCGATGTGCTGCTTTATGTAAGTCCGGTGTTGTTGCTGTCAAATCTTATACGACTTGAAGCAAAGCCGCGCAATGACGGCAGACAGGCATCCAAGGCTAAAGGCGCGGCAGAGGTTATCATTGCGTCGATGATATGCGGCGTGCTGTTGCTGCTGCCTCTCGGCAAGCCGGGGGCGGCCGGCGTTATACTTTGGCTTTTGGCCGTGGTTTGCGTATCAATGCTGATTTTTGCATTTTCCGCAGTGCTCAATAAACTCGGTGATAAATAAA
>CALBGG010000069.1 GCA_937893605.1 uncultured Clostridia bacterium | reverse complement strand
TGAGCGATCTCGAATTTGAAGCGGATACAAATTACGAATATGGGCAGTTTTACAAACTGCGCGGTGTCGATGCGGCAGGCAAAATGCATAGCTTTGATACCAGCGAGAAACGGATGGAGGAGGGGCAGGAGCTGGTGCAGGCAAGCGATCAGCCCGTATATGCCAGAGTCACCTATCTGCCGCATACCGGAATATTGATGACGCTCGAATACATTACATAGCCCGATGCGCCAGCGACAGAATCGTCCCCGTCGTCCTCCGATCACTTATAAAATCAGGAGAGTTTTGGATCGGTTATTCTAATTCGGGTTTGAGCTGAAGCGATATTGTCCATGGATCAGGTGTGATTTTTTTGTACATCTATGAGAATTAAATTTTTTTCTTAAGTCGCTTTCAGAAATGATTTGCGCCCGTATCAACGTAAACGTTGATACGGGCGTTTCTCTGTTTTATATAGCTTTTTCCAAGGCTGAATACCTCCAGCCATGCAATACTTTAGCACACTCGAATCCGTCATCTGACAGTAATAAGTTTGAATAAGTATCTTATCACTGTTAAGCCAGGTCTTCGAGGAGCTTTTCATATCTATCGTTCCTCTCGGAAGTACGCAAGACCGAGCGCCGCGGGGGGCTCATTCTCGCGCTTTTTGCGCATGGACACAACGACGAGCACAATGATGGTGACAAGGTACGGGAGCATCTTGTACAGCTCCATCATATAAAGCTGCGTTCCGGCCGGAATGTACAGATACACGATGTACAGGCCACCAAAGAGTATCGATGCTATGATTGCAAGATTCGGTCTCCAGATCGAGAAGATAACCAGCGCGATGGCGAGCCAGCCGCGGTCGCCGAAGGCGTCGTTCGACCATACGCCGCAGGCATAGTCCATGACGTAGTACAGACCGCCGAGTCCGGCGATCATGCTGCCGACGCAGGTGGCGATGTACTTATAGCGGTTGACATTTATGCCGGCCGCGTCCGCCGTTGCGGGGCTTTCGCCGACCGCGCGCAGATTGAGTCCGACGCGTGTTTTATTAATAACATAAGACGTTATGAGGGCGATTATGACCGCGGCATAGGCAAGGAAGCCGTAGCTTAAAAACATTTTGCCGAACCAGCCGAGGCTGTCCGCAAAAGGCAGCGACTTACTGAACACCCTGCTCGTTGCCGACAGGGCGATGGAGGGCACTTCCGCGTCCGTGAGCTTTATCAGCGAACCGCCGAAGAAGTTGCCGATGCCGATGCCGAAGGTGGTCATGGCAAGGCCGGTGACGTTCTGGTTTGCTCTGAGAGTTACGGTCAGAAAGCAGTACAGCAGACCCATGAGCAGCGAACCGAGCAGGCAGGATAAAACGGGAATGAGTATTGCAAGGGCGCTGTTCAGCTCGACTGTCGACTGTTCGTACAGAAAAGCGCCGATAACGCCGCAGATGCCGCCGACATACATGATGCCGGGGATGCCGAGGTTGAGATTGCCGGATTTTTCGGTTATGATCTCGCCCGTGCCGCCGAAGAGCAGAGGCACGCCCTGCATTACGGCTCTCGGGAAAAAGGATACTATGTCAAACAACATTTTCCGCACTCTCCTTTCCTGCCGCCTTGCGGAAGCTTATCTTGTAGCTTATAAAGAACTCACAGCCGATAATAAAGAACAGGATAAGGCCGGTGAGGATATCCGAGAAGGAATGGTTGAGGCCGAAGTCTGTGGATATTGCGCTTGCGCCCTTATCGAGAAAGGCAAGCAGCATGCTCGCGAAGATCATGATGATTGGGTTAAACTTTGCAAGCCAGGAGATCATGACCGCCGTGAAGCCGCGTCCGCCGGACAGCGAGGTCGACAGCGTATGGTCTGTGCCGGAAACGAGCAGGAAGCCGACGAGGCCGCAGATAGCGCCCGACAGGAGCATCGTACGGATGATGACCTTTTCGACCTTTATGCCGACATAGCGCGCCGTTCTCTCACTTTCGCCGACGACGGTGAGCTCGTAGCCGTGCTTTGAATAGTTAAGGTAAATGTATACCGCAACGGTCAGGACAAGGATGACCAAAACGTTGAGCATGTATTTATTGCCGCCGATCTGCGGGAGCCAACCGATCTGCGTGCTCTGATTGATTATGCCTATCTGACCCGCACCCTTAGGGACCTCCCAGATGATAACGAAAAACGCGACAAGCTGAGTTGCCACATAGTTCATCATCAGCGTAAACAGTGTCTCGTTCGTGTTCCACTTCGCCTTGAAGAATGCCGGGATACCGCCCCATATCGCACCTGCTGCGATGCTTGCGACCGCGCTTATTGCGATGAGCAGAACGTTGGATACCGTGTCGGCCAGGCAGATCATGCACGCCGCTGCCGCGAGGCAGCCCGCAAGGATCTGTCCCTCGCCGCCGATATTCCAGAACTTCATTTTAAATGCCGGAGTTACGGCAAGCGATACGCCAAGCAGCATTGCAGTGCTCTGCGCAAATATCCAGACCTTGCGCTCGCTTCCGAAGGAGCTGTCTATCATCGTGGCGTAGACCTGCAGGGGGTTTTCTCCCGTTACGGTCATGGTGACTATCGCACAGACAATAAGTGCAATGACTATCGCCAGAATACGGATGCCCCAGGCCTTGTACCACGGCAGTGCGCCGCGCTTGACAATATGCAGCAGCGGCTCTCTGTTATTATTCTTCATCGGCCTTCTCGCCTCCCAGCTTCGTCATCATCATGCCGACCTCGCGCTTTTTCGCGCCGCGGCCGGGAACTATGCCGCTTACCTTGCCGCCGCACAGAACCAGTATCCTGTCGCACAGCTCAAGCAGCACGTCAAGATCCTCGCCGACGTATATGACGGCGACGCCCTTCTGCTTCTGGCGGTTTATAAGATCATATATCGTATAGGACGAATTGATATCAAGTCCGCGCACGGCGTAGGCAGTGAGCAGCACCGTCGGTGCAGAGGCTATCTCGCGTCCGACGAGCACCTTCTGAACATTGCCGCCGGAGAGCCTGCGCACGGGGGTGCTTATGCCGGGAGTTACTACCTCAAGCTCGTCAACAACGTTTTCCGCGAGCTTTCGGGGGCTTTTTCTGTCTGTAAATATGCTCTTGCCCTTTCTGAACGAACGGAGCATCATGTTATCGCCGAGATCCATATTGCCGACAAGACCCATACCGAGTCTGTCCTCAGGAACGAAGGACAATACGACACCGAGATCGGCTATCGAAAGGGGATCCTTGCCGAGAAGCTCTTCCCTGCTGCCGTCATCCTTTATATAGCTCACGCTGCCGCTCTCTGTCGGCTGAAGTCCGGCGATGGCCTCGAGCAGCTCCTTCTGACCGCAGCCGGAGATTCCGGCTATGCCGAGTATCTCGCCGCTGTTGGCGGTAAAGGACACATCGTCAAGCTTGACAATGCCGTCTATGCTGCGCACCGTGAGGTTCTTGACCTCGATCCTCGGCTTCGGATCAACGGGGTCGGGGCGGTCTATATTCAGCTCTACCGCATGTCCGACCATCATATTGGTCATTTCCTGGGCGTTTGTATCCTTCGTCGGCATGTCGCCGATGAACCGGCCGTGGCGCAGGACGGCGACGCGGTCGGATAGCTCCTCAACCTCATGCATCTTATGGGTTATTATGACTATCGCCTTTCCGTCATCACGCATGTTGCGCAAAACGGCAAAGAGCTTGTCGGTCTCTTGCGGTGTAAGTACCGCCGTAGGCTCATCGAGGATGAGTATATCCGCACCGCGATAGAGGACCTTGACTA
Source organism: uncultured Clostridia bacterium (assembly GCA_937893605.1). Lineage (GTDB taxonomy): Bacteria > Bacillota > Clostridia > Oscillospirales > Oscillospiraceae > F23-B02. The sequence goes on along the minus strand of CALBGG010000069.1, from coordinate 597 downwards.
TCTCGACTGTCTGCTTCTGCGAAACGCTCATCTCGTAGATATGCTGATCGGGGTCGACATCGAAGCCGTAAGCGTCGCAGATCTCGCGGATCTTTTTTGCCGCCGCCTTGAGGTCAAGCCTGCCCTTGCCCTCGAGGCCGAGGATGATATTCTCTGTTGCGGTGAGAACATCGACGAGCTTGAAGTGCTGGTGGATCATACCGATGCCGAGGTTGAGCGCGTCCTTTGGGGAGCGTATGACAACCTCTTTATCGTCGATAAATATCTCGCCCTCGTCGGGGAAATAGATGCCCGAGAGCATGTTCATGAGGGTGGTCTTGCCCGATCCGTTCTCGCCGAGAAGCGCAAGTATCTCGCCTCTGTATATATCGAGCCAAATCTTGTCGTTAGCTTTTACCGTGCCGAAGGATTTACTTATGTTTCTCATCTTCACGGCGGCGTTTTTATTATCCATCTCGTATCTCCCGATGTGTAATAGTGGCTGCGCAGGAAAAAGCGCGAATGATTTCATGCTCTTTCCTGTGCGGCCGAACAAGCTGACGAGAGCCGAACTCCTACCGGTTTTGACAGGCTGGTTTTCACTCATGCTTCGTTAAA
>CALBGG010000068.1 GCA_937893605.1 uncultured Clostridia bacterium | reverse complement strand
ACTTCCACAACGTCGACGCGCAGTATCTCAAGACCGCCGAGCGCATGCTGCACGGCGAGTTGGCCTACGCCCTGGGCATAGCGGCCGACGACGTTGCCGACTATATCCGCCGTATTTCAGAGGCGAATTGACATTGTGCCGATACGCATATTGCGGGTGCCCGGTATCGAGAGTACCAGCAAAACCGTGAAACTGCCGCTTTCCGGAATGCACAGAAAATCTTTCGCCGCTTTTTCGGGGTGCGAAACATTATGGCTTACTCCGATGTTTCGATACCGGGCACCGGCAAAAAACGTATAAGCATGGCGTAAATGCGCCCCTGAAAATTCGAAGGGAAGGTGTCGGCCGCAGGCTGACGGATGAGGTGTGATTTGTGCTCGCTTTGCGCACACACTTAGCTGTCAACTATCAACTAACTCCACGAATACTTGACGAAAAACGCGGAATGCTGTATTATTGATTAGATAATATGGTAATTAAGGAGGAGCATATATGGGTCTTATCCCTCAGGTGACCTGCCGCCGCTGCGGAGAGAAGTATTCCGCGATGCGCCGCCGCTGCCCTAAGTGCGGCACCCGCAGAGTCCAGAACAGCCGCCGCGCTCCCGGCACAACGCCCAGCGCCGTCAAAGGCACGGCCGCGAACAAAAGAGCGGGCGATAATCGCAAATGGCAGTTTATATTCGGCGCGATACTCATCGTCGCCATCATTGCAGCGCTCATAGTCATGATAACGGTGAGCCTCGATAACGCGGACAGTCCCAATGCTCCCGTCATGCCGACGCCTCCCGCGGAGGTATCCGCCGCGCCGACGCCGACTCCCACGCCGACACCGACGCCGACTCCCACGCCGGAGATAACTTCGGTCACGATGAGCAGTCCCTACGCCAGCCCCTGCACGGAGTTTGCGTTCAGCGTCGGCCAGTCGATAACGCTCACAGGCTCGCACTTCCCGATGACGGTCGCGGGTGAGTATCAGTGGTCCTCATCCGATCCGAGCATCGCGACCGTGACGGTCAACGAAAACGGTACCTGCACCGTAACGGGCGTGAGTGCCGGCACGATGAAGGTCATCCTTTCATGTTATGGAAAGACCGCCGAATGCACGGTTTATGTGCGGAACTGAAAAAAACTATTGACAAATTCATCGGCATCGGGTAGAATAACCGTTGCCGATGAAAAACGGACGATTGGCGCAGCTGGTAGCGCATCCGCTTGACGTGCGGGAGGTCACAAGTTCGAGTCTTGTATCGTCCACCACAGAAACTGCACTTTTTAGTGCAGTTTCTTTTGTTTTTGCCCACTTTTGCCCCGAAAAGTTATCAAAAATCTGAGGCGTACCCTAACGTACCCTAACGGGGCTAAAAAACAGCAGCTTTTCGACTACTTCGAGGCTGCTCTTTTATTGGTTCATAACAACTTTCATGTAACTTTCCATTCGGTTTGCACTTGCTTTTTTCATTTCCTCTGTGCAATGACCGTAAACATCAAGCGTAAATGCCGCCGATGAATGCCCAAGATTGCTCTGAATGGTTTTAATATCGTCTCCGCTCTTGATAGAAATCACAGCATAAGAATGACGAAGATCATGAAAGCGCATCTGAGGAAGCCCCATTTGCCGCACGATCCGCTTAAAGCAGTCATACACAGTTCGATATGAAAGTATACCTCCTGTCGCATTTGTGAACACGAGCTTTTGATCGAGCCATGAGTCACCGGCTTTTGCAGCCATGTAAGTCTGCTTTTGCTTCTGATACCTGAATAGCCGAAGAACGGACGGCGCAATTGACAACGTGCGGCTCCTGCTGCTTTTGGTCGATGAAAAATAGTATTCTCCGCCTTTGCTCTGAGCCTTTCTGACCTGCTGCTTTACAGTCAGAGTTCCTTTACTGAAGTCAATACAATCCCACGTCAGTCCTAAAAGCTCGCCTTGGCGCAGACCGGTGAATAGCGCAATTTTATAGAGATATTCATGAACATGGCCTTCAACGGCATCTAAGAATTCAGTCACTTGATAATCTTCAAGCGGCTGAATTTCTTTTTTTATGACCTTTGGCAGCTTGCAGGATTCAGTTGGGTTCTTTTCCAGCTCACCATTTGCAACAGCCTGATTCATAGCTTCATGCAAAACACCGTGAATGCACCGTACAGTCTTTGGCGCTAATGGCTTAGTACGATCATCTCCGGCGTTCAAAAGGCGGTTATAGAACGACTGAACGAGCATAGGGCTTATTTCAGTCAGCTTATAATCACCCAAAAGCGGAATAATATAGAGCTCGATGTCTCGCCGATAGAGGTAAGCGGTCGATTCTTTTACGGCAGTAAGATATTCGCTTTGCCATATAAGCATCCAGTCTGCAAGTGTCATTGATGCTGCTGCCTGCGGCTGGCTAATATCTTGAACGGCAAATACTATTTCATCTGCAACGGCCTGCTCTGCCTCTTTCATCTTTGCTATGAGCTCTGCTTGAGTTTTTGCCGTTAATGTCTTCTGCTGCTTTCCATTATTGCTGGATACATTAACCTATGGTCACGGGGCGCCCGCCTGCGGCATTGTCCGCGTAGGCAGCGGGGATGGCCGCAACGGTCACAGCCGACAGATAATCATAGCCGTCATCGGGCTGAACTACCTGCTGCGTAAAGCCCGGCGTAACGCTTTTAGCCTGCACTTTTACGCTTTCGCCGCCGTACTGCCCCGTAAGGCACAGCACATCCTTTGCCTCGCTTCCGGCTATGCGCCAAAAGCACCACGCAACAAAGCTTGTGCACCACTCATAGCCGTTCTTCGGCGTGTTCCAAAATCCCGCCTTATCCAGTTCAGCCCGAAACATCGTGAAGTTTCCAGCCCCCGCGTTGTCGTTGAAGCTGTATAAATCCTTGTTCGATGCTTTTTCCCTGTAGCCTATGTACTTTGTGGCTAAGTCAAGCACCTGTTTTGGGGTAATGTTCATGCTTAAAATCACCGTCCTTTGAATGTTAACAAAAATTTCGTTGTTTTTGTTCGCATAATATGTATAATATAATTACAAGATAATTATGAGGTGCTGAAAATGAGATTTGAATGGGATGAAAACAAAGCCCGGCTGAACATCAAAAAGCACGGTGTTTCATTTACCGAAGCGGAAACCGCCTTTTACGATGACTCCGCTCTGCTCATCTCCGACCCGGAGCATTCCGATGACGAAGAACGCTTCATCCTGCTCGGCATGAGCCGAAACGCGCGGCTTCTTATCGTGTGCCACTGTCTCCGCGAGAGCGAGACGGTTATCCGCATCATTTCCGCAAGAAAAGCAACCAAAACCGAGAGCAGCTATTACGGGAGGTGATATAAATGCTCGATGAATATGATTTTTCCAATGCGCGACCTAATCCTTACGCGAAAAAGCTGAAAAAGCAGATAACGATAAACATTGATGCCGATACCGTCGATTTCTTCAAGGCTCAGGCAGCTTCCTCCGGCATCCCTTATCAGACGCTCATAAATCTTTATTTGGCCGACTGCGCGGAAAACGACCGCCATCTGACCCTCAAATGGGCTTAATTCTTCGCTCCCCTTACGGGGAGCTTTTTTCGGCCAGCGCATGCCGCTCACCTTGCAATCAGCTCGCGCATTTCCGCTATGGGAACGTCGAGCGCCCTGGACAGCATTTTCACCTCGCGGATCTTCCACGCATCCGACGGGCCGGAGAACATCGTTCTTAACCGGCCTGTGCTGATGCCCATTTTTGCCGCAAGGTTGACCTCGCTCAGCTGCAAGATGCTTTTGCGGCCGAGCACCAGCTCTTTCAGCGGGTCGCGGGCAGTTTTATCAAATCTCGTTTTCGGCATTTTGCTCCTCCTGCTCTCAGCTGGCCTTCTCGTCGGCGGAGGACGCAGGCTTTTCGGCCTGCACAGTGTCCAGCGCCATGATCGCACCGTCGAGCTTATCGCAGAACTTGTCCTGCAGCGCTGACGGAAGCTTGCTGATTTTCTCTATCATTACTTTTTCTTTTTTGCTCATTTTTGAATTTTCCTTTCTTGCCGATGATCTTGAAGTAGTTAATCCGTGGGCTGAAGAAGCTTGACGCTGTAGCCCAGCTCGGGGCCGCCGCTCGCTTTGACGCGGCGGCCCCGAATGGAAGCTGCTCGAGGATATCTATAACAGCGTCGCCGCGGACGCAGAAAAAGAGACTGACCGGTGATTGGTCAGTCTCTTTTCGGTTGTATTTTGTTGTTTTAATATAAATTTCGTGATTTTTTTTGCTGTTTGGTGCCCCGTCATGGCTTTACTTCGTCGTGCGTTTATGGTAAATTACAATTGTTATCAAATATAGTCGATTTTTCGATTTTTAGTACAAAAAATTTTAAATATGAACAAAAAGCTGTTGACATTTACGGAGCGAGGGCATAATACAAGTTAACAGCAACAATTATTATTGTCACGCTGTGACTTAAATAAGCCCTTGGAAGGTAGCCCTCCACGATGAGGAGAGGTTCGATACAAGGGCTTTGCCCATATTAGCGGGAAAGAAGGATATAAGCCATGTCGCAGACGGCAATACTATTTGACATTTGATAACGAATATGTTATATTATGAGCGTAAATAAACAAGGAGTTGAACGTATGCCCGAGCTATGCAGATTTTATAATATCATTATTATAATATCATTATAAGGATGATGTTCAGCGATTCTGACAAGCATCATGAGCCGCATTTTCATGTTTATTACGCCGAGTATGAGGCATCTGTGAGCGTTGCCGGTGAGCTTCTTGCCGGAAGTCTCCCCGTAAAGCAGCTGCGGCTCGTTCAGGCGTGGGCGGCGCTCCACGAGGATGAGCTGTATAAAGCGTGGAACAATGCTGTGCGCAACATTCCCTTTGACAAAATTGAGCCGCTCAGATAAGGAGGTTACGGATATGTATATTAAAAACGGCATAGCTTATGCCGGCGAGGAAAAGCCGCGGCTTAA
>CALBGG010000067.1 GCA_937893605.1 uncultured Clostridia bacterium | reverse complement strand
TGCGCTCATACAGCTCACCCAGTGCGGCCTTATCGCCGCGGGCAATTTGCGCAAGCAGGGCTTCGATGGCCTCGGCCTCGGAGTATTCACTTGTCGCAAGCGTCATAAAAAGCATTTTTTGAAGTCCTTTCACCATAACAATGCACGAGCAGCACGTTTTATTGCATGGAGAATAAGAATTTTTTATATTTCTTTCGTTTCGCCCTCAAACACAACACAGGTCGGCCCCGTGAGGTACACGTCATGCGCCGTATCGCCGTCGCGAGCAAGCGAAACGGACAGCTCGCCGCCCGGCATGGATACCTTGACATTTTCGCCCGATACAAGCCCCATGAGCGTCAGCGCCGTCACGATGCTGCCGCAGCCGGTGCCGCAGGCGAGGGTGAAGTCCTCAACGCCGCGCTCGTAGGTGACGGCCTTTATCCCGTCATTTCCCGTGAGCTTAACGAAGCTTACGTTTGCGCCCTTCGGGAAGGCGAGGGAGTACCTGAGCGCCCTGCCGAGCGCGCGAAGCTCGTCCTCGGGTATCTCATCCCAGTCGTTCTTTAAGAGCACAGCATGCGGTATGCCGGGATCGCCTAACTCTATGTACGCGCAGTCGCGCCCCTCCGCTTCGCGGTGCAGGTCGATGACCGAGGGATCGTTTAGTCTTATGCGGTAAAGCGTCTCGCTTATTCTCTCGCCGGTGACGAGACCGGCGGTTGTCTCGATGCGCTGCGTTTTTCCGGCAAGGCCGTGCTCAAAGCCGTAGCGCGCGATGCACCGCGCCCCGTTTCCGCACATCTCGCCGAGACTGCCGTCGGCGTTATAAAACAGCAGCCTGTAGTCGGCATCGTTCTGCGCCGGAGCTACGAGCATGAGCCCGTCTGCGCCGATGCCCGTCCTGCGGCTGCACAGCGTCCGAGCAAGAGCCGAAACGCCGTCAGGATCGACGCTTTCCTCCAGCGTATTTATGATAACAAAGTCGTTTCCGGCTCCGTGCATTTTCGTAAATTTCATGTTGACCTCCGTGCTCGTTATTTAATAAATTAGTGATTGCGCCCAAAATGGAGCCGCACATACTTGAATTTGGCGACGTGCTATTATATAATATCACCAGCTTAGACGCAAAATTGTTTCAGGAGTGTTAAAAATGACCGATTATAAAGCATTATATGCTGAAAAACTCATAAGTGCAGAGGAGCTTGCAAAGCAGGTCGAGTCCGGCTGGGTCTTCGGCATGGACACCGCGCCCTCGCAGGCGCCTGCTATTATGAACGCTATAAGCGCAAGAGTCAAGAGCAGCGACCTTAAGGGCTTGCAGGTCCAGACCCTTCTTGACGCATATCCATTTGAATTTTACACCGATCCCGAGCTGTTCGGCAAGATGACAGGCTTCTCCTGGTTCAGCTCAGGATATGCCCGCAAGGCTATAAACGGCGGCTGGGCCGACCTTCTGCCGACCTATTACCGCGATATACCGCGCCACATCCGTGCAGAGTACGAGTATGACGCATTCTGCGTCGAGGTATCTCCCATGGACAGCCACGGCTACTTCAGCCTCGCCCTCAACGGCTCCTACGCCGAGGCGATGATCGACAAGGCAAAGAGAATATTTGTCGAGGTAAACGAAAATCAGCCGAGATGTCTGTGCGGCACTCAGCTCCACGTTTCCCGGGTCGACGCCATAGTCGAGTATAATCATGAGCTGCCCGTTCTGCCTCCTGTGGTTATCGACGAGGTCAGCCAGACCATCGGCAACCTCATAGCCGAGCAGATCCCCGACGGCGCGTGCATCCAGCTTGGCATCGGAGCTATCCCCGACGCCACCGGCATGGCTCTCAAGAGTAAGCACGACCTCGGAATACATACCGAAATGTTCACAGACTCCATGGTCGAGCTCATCGAATGCGGCGCTGTAAACAACTCTAAAAAACAGATACACCGCAATAAAAGCGTTACCACCTTCGCCTACGGCTCCAAGAGGATCTACGACTATGTCGACGATAATCCCGCGATAGAGATACTGCCCGTTGACTATGTAAACGATCCCAACGTCATCTGCAGGAACGACAACATGATCTCGATAAACGCGGCCATCGAGGTCGACTTCTTCGGCCAGGTCTGCGCGGAATCGGTCGGCACAAAGCACATGTCCGGCTCCGGCGGCCAGATCGACTTCGTGCGCGGCGCATGCCAGTCCAAGGGCGGCAAGAGCTTTATCGCCTTCACCTCGACCGCAAAGGGCGGCACGATAAGCAAGATAAAGCCCATCCTTACCCCGGGCGCAGTATGCACCACCTCGAAGAACGACGTTGACTATATCGTCACCGAATACGGCATTGCGCATATGCGCGGCCGCAGCCTCGGCGAGCGCACCCGCCAGCTCATCGCCATCGCGCATCCCGACTTCCGCGACGAGCTGACCTTTGAAGCAAAAAAGCGCGGCATAATCGTCTGATAAACACGAAAACTCCCGGTCAGCCGACCGGGAGCTTTTTTATGCCGTTTCGCCCTTATATTTTCTG
>CALBGG010000066.1 GCA_937893605.1 uncultured Clostridia bacterium | reverse complement strand
ATATCCGTTCCGATGTCGTAATCTATCTCGCCTCTCGGCATGCCGCTGAGAGCGTCGGAGAGCTTTTCGGCGACGAAGTCCGCGCCGAGGCTCCCGCAGTAGAATATCTCGACCGGGCAGGTCATTATCAGATTGCGATAGTGCTTTGTCAGCTTCTGATAGTGTATGCTCTCGGCAGTATCCTCCGTGCCGAGGCGCGAAACGGCGAAGGGCTCGTAGCAGCACATCTGCTCTATGAGCCTTTGAAGCGCCCACGAGCGCTTGTCGTTGAGCCGGCCTCTTATGCTGTCAAGAAGCTTTTCCTTCTCGCTTTCCACATACTCCGGGAGCAGAAGCCCGCCCTTGGTGCGGGGCGTGAGCAGTATCTCACCGCAGAGGTTCGCGTTTTTTTCGAAAACTCCGCTGCCGTCGGGCAGATATTTATCATCGGCAAAGCTGGCGAGAAAGCCGATGCACTGTATCTCGCCGATCTTGCGTACCACGGGCTCGATATAGCTGCCGTACAGCCCGTCAAGCTCGGCGGCAAGAGAGCGCATATCCGTATGGTATCTGCTGCCGCGGCGAAGAACGTAGGGGATGAGCGCATTCTGCGCCGCCGTTTCGCGGTCTAACTGAGTCAGCATGCTGATGCTCAGACAGCCGGTCTTGAATTTATCGCTTTCGAGCGCGGTGAGCCAAACGCCGGGGAGTATCTCTTTCCTGATAGTCTCCATGGCACGACCTCCTTTGGATTTATAATAAATCAGTATAACACACTTTTCAGATATATGGTATACCTTTTCCGTCATAAATTGCACCGTCGAGCCATATGCCGTCATGCCCGATCGTTATATCGTGCGTTTTGCCGGTTTTTGTTTTCAGCGTAACGCGGCAGTCGGGAAAATCATCGGGCAGACAGGGTCGGATATAGATCATGCCGTGCCATGGCTTGAGACCGAGAAGCTCCTCGGTAAACACTCGAAAATACCAGCCCGACGAGCCGGTGTACCACGTCCAGCCCGCTTCACCGACATGCCCCGGGCAGGTGTAAATGTCGGCGGGGAGTACGAAGGGTTCGGCCATATAGCGGCGCAGATCGTGCGCTTCGGGCAGCAGACTTTCGAGTATTGCCCAACCGTCGTTTGCCCGGCCGCGCTTAAAACAGGCCTGCGCGAGCCACAGCGCAGCGTGCGTGTACTGCCCGCCGTTTTCCCTGAAGCCGGGGCCGTAGCTGCGGATATAGCCGGGATCGCGCCCGTCGCCGGAAAACGGGGGATCGAAGAGCTTGACTATTCCGTTTTCGCTGTCAAACAGCAGCCTGAGGGTACTGTCGAGCGCGGTGTCGGCTTTCGTGTTCGACGCCTCCGGGCAGAAGCAGGCCCAGCTCTGCGCGACTGAGTCTATGCGGCAGCATTCATTCTGCCTTGCGCCGAGCTCCTCGCCGTCTGGCCAGTAGCCGCGCAGATACCATTGCCCGTTCCACGCCCTGTCGGCAGCCCTTCCGATATCGGCGGCAAAAGCGCGATATTTGTCCGCGCCGGGGAATCCCAGCTCGAAGAGCAGATCGGCAAAGCGCTTTACGTAGCAGGCGAAGAACCAGCTTAGCCAGACGCTTTCGCCGAAGATGCTGCTCATGCCGTCATTCCAGTCGCTGCTGCCGAAGCGCAAAAGCCCGTGGCTGCCCGTACCGCGAGCCATGCAGCGGTCAACGGCACGCTGCGCGTGCATGAGCACGCTCTCCGAGCAGCTTGAGCGGAGCGGAGCCTCGTAGCGATCATCTTCGCCGGCATCTAAGGGCTTCGAGTTTACATAATATTCGTGCTTGCCGCAAATCTCCGTATCACCGGTCTTTTCGACGTATTCGCACAGCGCCCATACGAGCCACAGCAGATCGTCCGAGCAGCGTGTGCGCACGCCCTTGTCCGCGCCGCCTATACTGTGCCACCAGTGCATCACGTCGCCCTCAAGGTATTGATGGCGGCAGCAGGCGAGTATCTGCTGCTTTGCGATCTCCGGGTCGAGCAGAATCAGGTTCACGGCATCCTGAAGCTGGTCGCGGAAGCCGAACGCACCGCCGCTTTGATACACAGAGCACCTGCCCATGATGCGGCAGGAAAGCGTCTGATATACAGCCCAGCCGCTCATATATTTGTCGGCCCAGCCGCAGCACGAGAGTGTAAACCGGCGGCAGAGCTTTGCCCAGTACGACTTTGTTTTGTCAAGCGCTGCAAACGCGGCGTCCGGTTCGCACAATTTGAGAACAGCGTCGGCGCTTTCGCATCCGCAGACAAGCACCGTTACGGCCTTCGCCTCGTACTGCGCGGCGAAAACCGGGAAGCTAAGCCGGCTTGTTCGCCCGTCAAAATCATTGTACAGCCTTGATAAACCGTCGCAGGTCCAGCGGAGCGCTGGACTCGAGCAGGCCGCGCGAAAGCGCAGATCCCGTATGGCCGAGCGCGAGCTTGAGGCCGTGAACACGTTTTCTGCGCACTCGCAGGAGACGGCGGCGCGGTCGTTGTCGTTGTCCGACAGCAGAAGCTCGCATTTCCAGTCAAGTCTGCCGCTTGCCTCGCCGAAAAGCTCGACTATGAAAACTCTCGCGTCCAGGTCCGGGGGAACAAAAGCCGTGCAGCGCGACGCGCAGCCGCCGAAGCTTTTTTCCCAAACAGCAAAGCCGAGGCCGAAGGTCACCCGGCAGGCCGCGCCGTCCTCGTCGGCAAACAGGCTGTATCGCCCGGCATCGGTCACATATTCCAAACTCTCCGCGCCATCTATGGCCATCGGGTCGTTCACCCACGGCGTAAGGCGCAGCTCACGTGCGTTCTTCAGCCACATGTTTCCCATGCCGCTGTCGGCGGCGATATAGCCGAAGCTGCCGTTTGTAAGCATATTGCTCCAGACTCGGGCGGGGAGAGTACGGTTTACATAAAACATGAAGCTGCCGTCGTCGCCGTACTCGTGCCTCGTCGTCGAACCGCCGCTGCGCCGGCGCTTTGAAATGCGGGGAGCAGAGCCGAAAACACGTCTTTCGCTCCCGGCTCCGACGATGACGGCCGCGGCGCTTTCGATGAGTGAGGTCTCCTGCACCGGCAGCATGCGCACTCCGGCGTGAGTGCCGATGAGCGCCTCGAGGCCGTGCGCGGCCAACGTATCGCGCACCTTGGAATACACAGGCCTGCTGTATTCGCCGCCCTCGTCTGTCAGAAACACAAGGTCGGCGTACACTCCGCAGCTGCGCAGAAGGCAGAACTGCTTTGTCACGGACTCGACATCCTGAGCAGCGTCACAGCAGATGATCGGAAGATCGCCCGAGAGACCGCAGCGCCAAAGGCTGCTTTTTGCAGGAAACGGCGTTTTTGCGCTTATAAAGAGAAGGCCCTGAAGCATTGTCATCGCGGACTCAACCTCACGTGCGGACATGTGCGTTACGCTCGCGCAGGCCGACACCATCGCACCGTATTCCGACGGGCCGATCACCAGCATGTGCTGTACACCGCTGTATGCCTCCTCGGGGGAAGCTGCCGCGCACAGGGCAAAGCGTGCGTTCAGCTGCTCCCCGGCCTTGAGCGAGAAATTAACCGCTGCCTCCACCGTGGGATAGGATAAAAAGCCGTCGTCTGCCGAGCCGCCGGTCTTTGCCGTCATCGGCTTATCGCAGGCAAGGCACAGCCATGCTTCTCTCTGCCGACCTCGCGGCAGACGGTGCAGCATCAGGCAGTTTTGATCGCGCTTCGCCTCGATGCCGAGCCTCCAATATGCCGGATGGTTAACATAATCAGAAGCGTCCGCCAAGACCGCCTCGAAGGAGAATACCAGCTCGGCATTCTCAATATCCGACTTTGCGCATATTGAGACCGTGCGCATCTCGCCGTTTTCAGCCCCTGCTGAGGCTATACCGCACTGCGAGGTAAAAATATCAAAGACTGCCGAAAATGTTGCGCTTATCTCTGAAAACTCCCACATGAAGGCCGCATTTTCATTGGGCTCGGGCAGCAGAGAGAGCTCCTTGCCGCCGATTAGGAGCTGAAGATGCGCGCCGTGTCCCTCGCCGAGCAGCTTAAATGGTGCGCGGTATATGAGCGTATCGCGGCAGCTTGCCGAGGATATGCCGCTTTCGGTTAACATAATATTATATGCGCCGTTTGACAGCAGCGAGCACTCAGGCTGCGCGTAGTTTACGCTGCCGCCGCGCTTTTCCCACCGGCGGCTGACCGGCGCGGGAGATTTTTCGGCAGCTTCGCCGAGCTTGAGAACAGGCGCGCCAAGCGGCACACGCTCCTGCAAAAGCTGACGGTGCGCCGCCATGTCCGGCGAACGCATGAACTCATGCTGCACAAAGCCGCAGCTTAAATAATTTGTAATGGCGAGCATGCTCATGCCGAGATGGTGCGCCATGAAGCATCTCACCTTTTCACCGTCGGGTGTGCGGCAGCGTGAAGGCGTGAAGTCTATTGCCTCGATAAAGCCGTAGCGCGCACGCAGTCCGGCCTTTTCAAGCCTGCGAAGATTTTCCGCCGCCGCGTCGGGGTCGATACCGAGAGCGAGAAAGCTCGCGTAGGGGGCAATGACGAGCTCCGTGTCCTGCCCGCGCTTTAGGGCGAGCTGAGCGCAGCCGTGCGCTTTATAGCGATAGTTAAGCGCAGGGTCGAGTGAGTAAAACGCACTTTCGGATATGCCCCACAGTCCGCTGCGGCTGCGGCGCTTTTTCTGAACATAAACGCAGAATTTTGCAGTCTCAAACAGCAGGCTGTCCTGCGTCAGCGGCAGGAAAAGCTCAGGCATGAGGTATTCAAACATTGTGCCCGTCCAGCTCGCCATGCCGCGGAAGCCTCCCGAGGAGCGCATTGCGCGCGACAGTCTGCGCCAGTGCCGCCGCGGCACATCGCCCTTTGCGATCGCAGTGTAGCTCGTAAGCCGCGCCTCACTTGCCATGAGGTCGTAAAGCCCCGGCGAGGCCGTGCCCTTTTCAAGGTCTATCCCTATGTGCATAAGGCCGCGCCGGGTGCTGTAGAATATCGAAAAATCCATCTCGGCAATAAGCGCCTGCACACGGTCGGCCGGTTCGACTAATTCCTTTGAGCGCAGCCAGTTTTGCAGCGCGATAAGACAGGCGCAGAGGTTTCCGCAGTCTACGGCGGAGAGATATTTCGGCTCGAGCGGGCGCAGGGTGCGCGTGTCGTACCAGTTACAGAAATGCCCGCTGTATCTTTGCAGCTTTTCCATGGTGCTCAGCATGTTTTCAATAAAGCTCTCAGCGCGGGTAATTGCTATTATCCCAAGCTCCTGCGCGCACATGGCCGAGCACAGAGCAAGGCCGATATTCGTCGGTGAGGTGCGGTGCGCGACGCCGACGGGCGGCTGCTCCTGAAAATTATCCGGCGGCAGGAAATTCTCCCTCTCGGTGCAGAAGGAATCAAAATAGCTCCATATATCCTTCGCACAGCCGAGAAGATAGCTCCGTTCCTGCGCGCACGGTTCTTTGGCTTTTTTCGATGGCAGAGCCAGCGCAAAAGCGGCGATGGGCGCGAAAATCCAAAGAATCCCCGCGGCCTTGGCGAAAATACCTGCTGAAAACAGCATCAGGCACAGTCCCGATACAGGAGCGAGCCACATGCTTTTGAAATATGCCGCCGCGCCGAGCTTTTTGCTGCCGCTCTGCGCGGCAGTTTCCCATTCAAGGAGATTTTTGCCGCTTACGAGCATGCGCCACAGAGCCGTAATAACTGCCGAGAGCGATATCCACGCCTCGTAGGGCAGAAGCCAAAGCCTGAACGCAGTCTGGACGATACTCGCGCCCATGCCGTCGAGCGTGCGGCTGTGATACTTTGCCGCAAGCGCCTCGGGCTTATCCGAGACAAGCTCCGTAAGCGATATCAGAAGCCCCGCCGCAAGCGCAATGAGCGCCGCCCATGCGGCAAGTATCAGTCCCCTGTGCGCAAGCAGCAATCCCGCGAATATCGCAGCGAACGTCGCGGGAGCCGCAAGGCTGCGCCGCAGAGAATCAAACAGCCTCCAGCGCTCGATATCGGGAAGATGAGCGCTTTTTCGGAAGATCCATCCCGCGTTCTGCCAGTCACCGCGCATCCAGCGGTGACCGCGCCTGAAATATGCGATCGGCGAGGATGGAAAGGAGTCGGAGAATTCAATGTCGCTCATATATCCGCCGCGAAGGTACGCGCCCTCAAGCGCGTCGTGCGACAGAACCTTACCGTCGGGAATGTGCTTTTGAGAGCAGATGAGCAGCGCCTCTGCGTCGATGATGCCCTTTCCGGAGAAGCCGCCGCGATCAAACAGATCCATGCTCACCTCGCCGCACAGCGCGCCGTAGGGCTCAAGCCCGCCGCCGCCCGAAAAAATGCGGGCGAAATCCGTAGCGCCGGCCGAAGTCAGCGTAGTGCACATGCGCGGATGTATAATGCCGTGACCCGAGATAACGAGGCCTCTCTCGCGGTCGAGTACCGGCGCATTCATAGGATGCAGCATCGCGCCGATGAGCTCGCGTACAGATCCCGGAGAAGGCACGGTGTCGCCGTCGAGCGTCAGAATATATCGCGTCGAGCGCAAGAGCTCCGCGTCGCCTGAGACGGTGTTCAGCTCGCTTCTTTGGCCGCGCAAAAATCCTGCAAGCGATAACAGCGCGCCGCGCTTGCGCTCAAGGCCGGAATATTTTCCGCGCCCGGAGTCGAGCATGCGCCTGCGAGTGAAAAGATAAAAGCCGCCGCCGTATTTTCGGTTGAGCTCGTCTATGACCCTTGCCGCGGCCAATATGACGGCCTCGTCATCGGGCGTTTTTTCGGCATCGGCTTCGCGCAGATCGGCGAGTATGCCCATCAGAAGATTTTTGCCGCAGTCGCGGTTTGCAAGGCGGTACTGCTCCAAAAGCGCGGCAAGGCGCGGGCCGCTTTTTTCATCGGTCAGCAGCGCAGATATGACGCACACCGTGCGCCCGGAGTCCGGCACGCCGGAGCCGAGCTCGAGCCTCGGCAGTCTGCGCGGCGGGATGCACAGCAGAATAATGTAATCGAGCAGAGCTTTCGTAAGCTCCGACAGCGGAATCAAAAGCAGCAGCGCCGCCGCAACGCTGTGCGACAAAAAGCCGCACAGCAGTGATAAAAACAGCGTGAAAAGAACGTTTGCGCCGATGTATATTGCCGCGCGGCGTTTCTCATCCGGAGTTTTGTAAAGCCAAAAGCCTACATGCCGCTCGGCTCCGTTCTTATGGCGGCAGCGCTCGACGAGCTTTTTCGCGAAGGCATGCTCCTCAAGGCCCTCGCGCTTTGCAAGACGAGAAAGCCTTGAGCGGTATTCGGCGCGGCTTTGCTCGTCCATGCGCGGATAAACTCCCGAGGGGTCAGCCGTCAGCGCCTTCTCGACGGCGTCCGTGCGCTCGAGCAAATTTTGCATGTCAAGCTCGGAAATGAGACGCAGCGAGCCGAAAAGCGCGGCAAACCGAGCCGATAAGGCGTCGGGCTCGGCAGTGCTCTCAAGCTTTGCGCAGACATCCGCAATGGCGGCGAGAAGCTGCGTTGTCAAAACCGCGGGGAGGAGATACAGCTCGTTTTGCGGCAGGGGACAGACACTTTGAAAGCCGTTGAGGTATTCAAGCATTTTATCCTCACTGAGACATTCCTCGCAGACGCTTATCATATCGCGGCAGGCGACGGCCGGAATAATGCCCTCACTGCCGGAGCGCAGCCGCCTTTGCCTCCGAAGCCCGGGCATAACGATGCGCGCCTCGCGTATGGCAAGATAGCGGTTGTCCAAAAGCCAGCGGCAGCTGTCGGGCATCGCGCCTTTACCGCCGAAACGGCTCTCAACAAGACGGTAAGCCGAGTTTATCTCCCGGCAGCTTCGCCGCAGCAGCGCCCTGAGCTCACTTGCGGAAGCGGTCGAAACGCATTTATTCAGTCTTGCGCAGCTTGCCGCATGTTCAAAAACGGTGCTTTTCTTTTGAGCCTCCATAGTTTTTCTCCTTTTTTTATTATAAGTATCAGTTTTGCCGCAAAAGCCGAAATATATTCGATACAAATGACAAGTAAAAATGCTTGACACCGCGCGGCGCGGATGTTATACTCTGTAAAGCAAAAAACGTTTACGGGAGGGGGAGCGCCGTGGAAAACAGTGCGGTCATGCGTTCGATGCTGTTTGACTTTTACGGCGAGCTGCTCACGGATAAGCAGCGTGAGTACTTCGACCTCCGCTATAACGAGGATCTTTCGCTCGGCGAGATCGCCGAGCAGAGCGGTATATCGCGCCAGGGAGTTTGGGATATCATTCGCCGTGCCGAGGCCGCGATGACCGAGATCGAAGAGAAAACCGGGCTCATAAGGCGCTTTTTGGAGCGCAACGCCCAAATCGACGGGATAATCCGCGAACTCAGGGAAAAGGGCGCAGATGCGCATATAATCTCGGAGCTTGAAGAGTTGAAGATTTAGTAGGAGGCAGAGACATGGCATTTGAATCATTGTCCGACAAGCTGTCCGCTGCCTTTAAAAAGCTGCGCGGCAAGGGCAGACTGACCGCAGGGGACGTAAAGGAAGCCATGAAGGAAGTGCGCATGGCGCTTCTGGAGGCCGACGTAAGCTATAAGGTCGTAAAGGAATTTACAAAAAGCGTGACAGAGCGCGCATCGGGCGCGGATGTGCTCGAGGCACTTTCGCCTGCTCAGCAGGTGATAAAAATAGTCAACGAAGAGCTTATAAAGCTCATGGGCAGCGAAAATCAGCGCCTTACCATCGGCTCAAAGTCGCCGAGCGTCGTCATGCTCGTCGGCCTCCAGGGTGCCGGTAAGACTACAAACGGCGCAAAGCTTGCAGCCTATATGCGCAAGCAGGGCAAGCGCCCGCTGCTGGTTGCCTGTGATATCTACCGCCCTGCGGCTATTAAGCAGCTGGAAACGGTCGGTAAGCAGCTTGATATCCCGGTGTTCCAGATGGGAACGACAAACCCCGTCGATATCGCAAAGGCAGCTATCGAGCATGCCAAAAAGCACGGCAACGACCTTGTGTTCCTCGATACGGCAGGCCGCCTGCACATCGATGAGGAGCTCATGCAGGAGCTTAAAAATATCCGCGACGAGGTCGAGCCGAGCGAGATACTTCTCGTAGTCGACGCGATGACAGGTCAGGACGCGGTGAATGCGGCAAATGCGTTTAACGACGCTCTGGGCGTGACCGGCGTCATGCTCACAAAGCTTGACGGCGACGCCCGCGGCGGCGCGGCACTATCCATAAAGGCAAGCACCGGCAAGCCCATAAAGTTCATCGGCGTGGGCGAAAAGCTCGACCAGATCGAGCCGTTCTACCCGGACCGTATGGCCTCGCGCATCCTCGGCATGGGCGACGTGCTCACGCTTATCGAAAAGGCCGAGCAGAGTTTTGACGAGAAAAAGGCTCTCGAAATGGCCGAGAAGATGAAGGCAAACCGCTTCTCGCTTTCTGATTACCTCGATCAGATGCGCTCGCTCAAGGGTATGGGCGATATAAATGACCTTGCCGGCATGATCCCCGGGCTCGACGCAAAGGCGCTAAAGGGCGCAAAGGTCGATGAAAAGGGCATGGCGCACATAGAGGCGATAATTCTTTCGATGACCCAGGCAGAGCGCGACGATCCGTCTATACTCAACGCCTCGCGTAAAAAGCGCATTGCGGCCGGCAGCGGAACCTCGGTCGTCGACGTGAACCGCCTGCTCAAGCAGTTTGATGCCATGCAGGGCATGATGCGCCAGCTTTCCGGCAAGAACATGAAAAAGCTGCAAAGGCGCTTCGGCGGAATGGGCGGAGGCGGCGGCTTCCCCGGTCTCGGCGGATTTAAATTCTGATTGCATACGCAGATGCGTTTGTAATATATATGAAGAAATAATATGGAGGTGAAAGATAAATGGTAAAGATCAGACTTCGCAGAATGGGTGCAAAGAAAGCTCCTTTCTACCGTATAGTCGTCGCTGACTCCCGCTGCCCCCGTGACGGTCGCTTCATCGAGGAGATCGGAACTTACGATCCCATGGCAGAGGGCGAGAGCATCAAGGTCGATCTCGAGCGCGCAAAGTACTGGATATCCAACGGTGCTCAGCCTACCGAAACCGTACGCGGCCTGCTTACTAAAGTCGAGGCCTAACAAGGAGAAGCTACCGGCATGAAAGAACTTTTGACCTATATCGTACAGAGCCTCGTTGAAAAACCCGAAGAGGTCTCTGTGACCGAGCGCGTTCACGGCGGCGAGACCGTATATGAAGTACGCGTAGCTGACGGAGACATGGGCAAGGTCATTGGCCGGCAGGGCAGGATCGTAAAAGAGATCCGTATACTCATGCGGGCTGTAGCCCAGAGACAGGGCAAAAAGGTTTCAGTCGACATTATGGACTGATGAAAAAGCAGAACGGACATTCCGTTCTGCTTTTTTTATGCCCGTTTTTCTTGTTAAACCGCGCGGTTTGTGGTAAATTATACACTGAATAAGTATGGAGGTTTTCATATGGAAAAGCAGCAGTACATCGAAGCGGGAAAGATCGTCAATACCCACGGCGTGCGCGGCGAGGTCAAGATCCAGGTGTGGCTTGACAGTCCGGAGTTCATGCGCCGTTTTAAGACCTTATATATTGATTCAAAGCCGGTGAAGCTCGTCTCCTCGCGTGCGCATAAGGGCTTTCTCATCGCCCTGCTCGACGGGGTGGAGGATATAAACGCCGCCATGAGCCTTAAAAACAAAACTGTCTATATAGACCGCGCCGATGCACCGCTTAAAAAGGGCGAGTACTTCCTGTGCGATATCATCGGCGCATCCGTCGTGACAGAGGACGGCGAGAGCATCGGAACGCTCGAGGATATCCTCGAAACTCCGGCATCGTCTGTGTATATCGTGCGCGGCGATACAGAGCATATGATCCCCGCCGTGCCCGAATTCATCCTGAATACCGACGCGGAAAACGGCGTCATAACCGTGAGACTGATCGAAGGCATGTGATATATTATGTTAACTGATAATAAAGAAGTAACACCCGGAATGAGAATAGATATTATGACGCTTTTCCCCAATACGATGAATGCGATCATGCATGAGAGCATCCTTGGGAGAGCCGCTAATAAGGGTATAATCGAAATTAATTGCGTCCAGATACGCGATTATACGGAAAATAAGCAGTGCCAGGTCGATGATTATCCATACGGCGGCGGCTGGGGCTGCGTTATGATGGCGCAGCCGCTCAAATCCTGTCTCGACAATATTATGTCAACTACGCAAGGCAAGCGGAGCCGCGTTATATATATGTCGCCGCAGGGTAAGCCCTACGACCAGGCCACGGCGCGCAGACTCAAGGAGGAGTATGATCACCTCGTGCTCGTTTGCGGCCACTATGAGGGCATCGACGAGCGCTTTATCGAGCAGTGCGTAGACGAGGAGATATCGCTGGGCGATTTTGTGCTCACGGGCGGCGAGCTTGCCGCTATGGCCGTTGCCGACTCCGTGTGCCGCCTCGTGCCCGGCGTTTTGGCCGACGAGGAGTGCTTCACCGGCGAGAGCCATTGGGACGGCGTTCTCGAATATCCGCAGTATACGCGCCCCGAGGTCTGGGAGGGCAGGGAAGTGCCCGGGGTGCTTCTCGGCGGCGACCACGCCGCTGTTGCGCGTTGGCGCAGGAAAATGAGCCTTGAGCGCACGATGGATAAGCGGCCCGACATGTTTGAAAAGCTCAAGCTTACGGATAAGACAGACCTCAAGCTCGTCGAGGAGATAAAAAAAGAGCGCAGCCGAATGAAGCTCACAAAGCCGGTCGAGTGCCGCGCGGCGACGCCGGAGGATATGGACGCCATCATGCTGATAGTGCGTCAGGCGAGAAATTATCTGAAAAAGCACCGCGTAGATCAGTGGCAGGGCGAGTACCCGGACATCGAGCATTTTATGCCCGACATAGCTTCGGGGAACTGCTGTGTAATGACCTACGGCGGCGCGGTCGCGGGCTTTTTCTGCCTTAGCGAGGAGCCGGAGAAGGATTATGACGGCATCACCGACGGACGCTGGCACGGAAATGGGAAATACTGCACGCTGCACCGCGCCGCCGTTGCCGCTGAATTTCGCGGCACGGGGCTGAGCGAAAAGCTTATGGCGACGCTTGAGGAAAAAGCGAGAGTCCTCGGCGCACAGGCAATACGCACGGATACTCACAGAAAAAACAAGGCCATGCAGCAGCTTTTGCGCCGCAGCGGCTTTATATACCGCGGCAATATGCTCTGCTCATCCGAACCGGAGCACGATCCCGCACGGCAGTGCTTTGAAAAAATGCTTTGATGAGGTTTATATGGAACTTACGAACATAAACGAGATAAAAACGCTCCTGACGCGGCACGGCTTCCGCTTTTCGAAAAGCAAGGGGCAGAACTTTCTGACCGCTGCATGGGTGCCCGAGGATATAGCCGACTCCGCGGGACTTGACGGGCAAACCGGCGTTATGGAGGTAGGCCCCGGCATCGGCTGCCTTACAGAGCAGCTTTCCATGCGTGCGGGGAAGGTCGTGTCCGTTGAGCTCGACACGGCGCTTAAGCCCGTTTTGGAGGAAACGCTCGCAGGGCGCGAAAACGTCGAAATAGTTTACGGGGATATATTGAAGATAAATATTCCCGAGCTTCTGGACGAAAAAATGCCGGGAATGCGGCACGTTGTGTGTGCAAACCTGCCGTATAATGTGACGGGGCCGGTGATATCAAAGCTCTTAAAATGCCGCCGCTTTGACTCTGTTACGGTCATGATCCAGCGCGAGGTCGCGAGAAGGATATGCGCAAAGCCGGGAACGGGCGAATACGGCGAGTTTACGGTGTTTGTAAACTGGTACGCAAAGCCCGAAATGCTCTTTGACGTGCCGCCGTGCTGCTTTATTCCGCAGCCGAAGGTGACATCGAGCGTAATACGTCTTAACTGCCGCGAGGCACCGCCCGTTGAGGTCAAAAGCGAGGCAATGTTCATGCGGGTTGTCAGGGCGGCCTTTGCCCAGCGGCGCAAGACTCTTCTCAATGCGCTGAGCGCTTCGTTTGGGGAATTATCGAAGCAGGAGGTCGAAAAATGCCTGCTTGACAGCGGATTTGACCCGAAAGTGCGCGGAGAAGTTCTCTCAATTGGTGAATTTGCAAAAATCGCCGATGCTTTTTTCAACGTTTTAGATTAATTTTTGTATGCAAAGTGCATTGATTAAGGGCTGTCAAAGATGGTAGTCTTAATAACGGTGATATTGGCGATAATTCTATAGATTATAGTAAGAAATCAAGCCAAAAAACGCGTACAAATCTGTGCGCGCATGCATAGAAAGGATGATTACACCAATGAGCAAGAAGTATGTTTATCTGTTCTCCGAAGGCAACGCAAAAATGCGCGAGCTTCTCGGCGGCAAGGGTGCTAACCTGGCGGAAATGACCAACATCGGCCTGCCCGTACCTCAGGGCTTCACCATCACCACCGAGGCCTGCACGCAGTACTATGAAGACGGTCAGAAGATCAACGACGAGATCATGGCCGAGATCATGGAGTATGTAGAAAAGATGGAAGGCATCACCGGCAAGAAGTTCGGCGATCTCGAGAATCCCCTCCTCGTCTCCGTTCGCTCCGGCGCACGCGCATCCATGCCCGGCATGATGGATACTATCCTCAACCTCGGTCTTAACGAGCAGGTCGTTGAAGTCATGGCAAAGAAGTCCAACAATCCCCGTTGGGCATGGGACTGCTACCGCCGCTTCATCCAGATGTACTCCGACGTTGTTATGGAGGTCGGCAAGAAATACTTCGAGCAGCTTATTGATGAGATGAAAGAGGCTCGCGGCGTAACTCAGGACGTTGAGCTGACCGCGGATGACCTTAAGGAGCTTGCGGGCAAGTTCAAGGCTGAATACAAGGAAAAGATCGGCGAGGACTTCCCGACCGACCCGAAGGAGCAGCTCATGGGCGCTATCAAGGCAGTTTTCCGCAGCTGGGATAACCCCCGTGCGAACGTCTACCGCCGCGATAACGACATCCCCTACTCTTGGGGCACAGCCGTCAACGTTCAGATGATGGCCTTCGGCAACATGGGCGACGACTGCGGCACCGGCGTTGCATTCACCCGCGACCCCGCTACCGGAGAGAAGAAGCTCATGGGCGAGTTCCTGACCAATGCACAGGGCGAAGATGTCGTCGCAGGCGTACGCACCCCGATGCCCATCGCACAGATGGCAGAGAAGTTCCCCGAGGCCTTTGCACAGTTTGAAAATGTCTGCCAGACCCTCGAAAACCACTACCGTGATATGCAGGACATGGAGTTCACCGTTGAAAACGGCAAGCTCTACATGCTCCAGACCCGTAACGGCAAGCGCACCGCGCAGGCGGCGCTCAAAATCGCATGCGACCTCGTCGACGAGGGCATGATCAGCGAAAAAGAAGCCGTTGCCATGATAGATCCGAGAAATCTTGACACCCTGCTGCACCCCCAGTTCGACGCTGCCGCCCTCAAGGCCGCGACTCCGATGGGTAAGGGTCTGGGCGCATCCCCCGGTGCTGCATGCGGCAAGGTCGTATTTACCGCCGAGGAAGCAAAGGCGTGGAACGAGCGCGGCGAAAAGGTCGTTCTCGTCCGTCTCGAGACCTCTCCCGAGGATATCGAGGGCATGAAGGCGGCTCAGGGCATCCTGACCGTTCGCGGCGGCATGACAAGCCACGCGGCAGTCGTTGCCCGCGGCATGGGCAAGTGCTGCGTCTCCGGCTGCGGCGACATCAAGATGGATGAGGCCAACAAGCAGTTCACCCTCGCCGGCAAGACCTTCCATGAGGGCGACTTTATATCTCTCGACGGCTCTACCGGTAAGATCTATGACGGCATCATCCCTACCGTCGACGCATCCATCGCAGGCGAGTTCGGCCGCATCATGGCATGGGCCGACAAATATCGCCGTCTGCAGGTTCGCACCAATGCCGACACTCCGTATGACGCCCGCAAGGCGCGCGAGCTCGGCGCACAGGGCATCGGCCTTACCCGTACCGAGCACATGTTCTTCGACAGCGACCGTATCGCTGCATTCCGCGAGATGATCTGCGCCGACACGCTCGAGGAGCGCGTTGCGGCTCTTGCAAAGCTCGAGCCCATGCAGAAGGCCGACTTCGAAGGCATCTACGAGGCAATGGAAGGAAACCCGGTAACCATCCGCTTCCTCGATCCTCCTCTTCACGAGTTCGTTCCCACAGATGAAGCCGATATCGAGGCGCTGGCGAAAGCACAGCATAAGTCCGTCGAGGCCATCAAGGCGATTATTGCATCCCTGCATGAGTTCAACCCCATGATGGGTCACCGCGGCTGCCGTCTGGCCGTCACCTATCCCGAGATCGCCGCGATGCAGACCCGTGCTGTCATCAGTGCAGCAATAAACGTTCAGAAGCGTCATCCCGAGTGGAAGATGGTTCCCGAGATCATGATCCCGCTGGTAGGCGAGGTCAAGGAGCTCAAGTACGTCAAGGACGTCGTCGTCAAGAACGCAGATGAGCTGATCGCTGCAAGCGGCCTCGACATGAAGTACCTTGTCGGCACCATGATAGAGATCCCGAGAGCGGCTCTGACCGCAGACGAGATCGCCAAGGAAGCAGAGTTCTTCTCCTTCGGCACCAACGACCTGACTCAGATGACCTTCGGCTTCAGCCGTGACGACGCAGGCAAGTTCCTCGGCGCTTACTATGATAAGAAGATCTACGAGAACGATCCGTTTGCGAAGATCGACCAGGTCGGCGTAGGCAAGCTCGTCAAGATGGCCTGCCAGCTCGGACGTGCCACCCGTCCGGAGCTGCACCTGGGCGTCTGCGGTGAGCACGGCGGCGATCCCTCGTCCGTCGAGTTCTTCCACAAGACCGGACTCGACTACGTCTCCTGCAGCCCGTTCCGCGTTCCCATCGCCCGCCTTGCCGCCGCACAGGCTGCCATCAAGGAACAGCGCCAATAAAAAGTTGACGCAAACAGCGTAGGCAAAACAACTGATGAAATACGGTCACACAGTCCGTTTGGATTGTGTGACCGTTAATTTTGCTATGCAAAAGCATGACAAAATAAGAAATGTGCCATTTCCTCGCCACTGTGGGGCAACCGGAAATGATGCACAAAAACTTCATGCGCCGGCATTTGCGCATTTCCGTGGCGCGGTGCTCAGGCATGAAGTTTTTTGCCCATTTTCAGCTAAATACACCGTAAATCAAGCCGCCGATTTCACTATGAAATCAGCGGCTTTTTCGTGCTCAAAAAAATTTTGAAATTTTTTCGCTCAGGGGGTTAAAAAATGAGCCTTCTCGCTGCCTACCTATTGAGGGACAAAACGAATTCCCTCGTGAACCTTGAAAACAGAATACACATTCAACAGGTACATTCCTGATCGGGGGCGGAAGCCCCAGCCGGATGAAGGTGCGCCACGAACTTCCTGCCC
>CALBGG010000065.1 GCA_937893605.1 uncultured Clostridia bacterium | reverse complement strand
GGGGGTTCGGTTTTCCGCAAAAATACGCCTGTGTGCCGGTTGCCATCTCAATCGGCGAGATCAGCGCACGGCAAGCAGGTGCAATGCCGTTTTCAATCGGACCGGAAACATCGGAGTTGGCGCCTATAAGCTTGGCTCCCGCCATGACGAGGTTTGTGGCTTTGGTGAGTGTATCGAGCGAATAAGAGCGCCCCTCACCGACAACAACGTAATCGGGATTAACATCATTCATCGTGATGCCGGCATCGTACAAAGCATTCAAAAGCCCGGCCTCGCCTATCACAAAAGCAGAGCATCCGGGAGACTGTTCCTTTAAAAATGCAGCCGTTGCCAAGGCGCTGGTGTAGAAATGCTCTTCGGGCACATCCAGCCCCATGCGTGCCAGCTTCTGATTAAGATCCTTTGGAGTATAGCCGCTGTTATTTGTTAAAAACAGATACTCTTTTTTCTCATCGTGCAGCCACTGAATAAATTCCACCACGCCTGGCAGTATTTGATTTCCGTGGTATATCACTCCGTCCATATCGCAAATAAAGCCTTTTTTCTTGTTGAAATCGACTCTGTCGGCTGTAACATTCATGTGTGCCACCCTCGCTTAAAAATTATAACTGTATTATAACATTGTTCGTAATAGATTTCTACTGACAGTCTGAAAAAATTACATAATAATTCCCTCCGAATACCTATTATAATTTAAACTAAGCGGGTGCGATATCGAACGGTTTACGCTTGCCGCTGCTTCGCTTACAGCGCATGCTTGCGGAAAACCTGTCGCGCAGCGGCGCTGCGGAGTAGGTGAGGATGAGCGTGCGCCCGTTGTATGTAAAAACATCGGCCTGTATGCCGTTGCGGCATTGCAGCCGGGCGTCGTTTACAAAGCTCA
The DNA here is from genome assembly GCA_937893605.1 of uncultured Clostridia bacterium. Taxonomy (GTDB): domain Bacteria; phylum Bacillota; class Clostridia; order Oscillospirales; family Oscillospiraceae; genus F23-B02. The sequence continues at coordinate 40,771 of CALBGG010000065.1, read as the reverse complement.
TAAGCTCGTCGTTTGAAAGCTCCTCGCCGTCGCATATAAGCGCAGCGGCCTCGTCTGAAACCTTGTAGGATAACATAATATTTCACTCCTTAATTTGCCTTTTTTACACTGCGGAAACAAAAGATATTCAAACTGAATAACAGCCCGAAAAAATTCGTTAACAATACATAGTTTAACGGAATTTTTTTTGATTTTCTATACAAAAATTATGGAAAAACAACAAACATGGTGTTATACTGTATTAGCATTATGTAAAGTAGATAATTATTTTTCCGAGGCGAATTATGAGCTATTTTGAGAAGAAAATAGATAGTGAAGAAAAGTACCGCGGCGTTATTGTAAATGTGCGTCTTGACCACGCCGAGCTTTGCGACGGAAGCATTGTAAAACGCGAGGTCGTCGAGCATCCGGGCGGCGCTACGATACTGCCGATCGACGATGAAGGCTATTGCTACTGCGTTCGTCAGTTCCGCTATCCATATCAGAAGGAGCTGCTCGAAGCGCCGGCAGGTAAGCTTGAGCCCGGCGAGGCTCCAATGGATTGTGCGGTGCGCGAGCTTTCCGAGGAAACGGGCTTCACCGCCGATGAGATAATAAGCCTCGGCGAGGACTACACATCGCCCGGTTTTTCGACCGAAACGCTGCATATTTATCTCGCCCGCGGCCTCCATAGGGGAGAAAGCCATCTCGACGAGGGTGAGTTTTTGAGCGTTGAAAAGCATCATATCGACGAGTTGACAAAGCTTGTCATGGACGGAACGATCGCCGACGGCAAGACCGTTATCGCAGTTTTAAAGGCAAAACGCCTTTTGGAGAACGAGAAATAGTTACGATTTGTTTACATTGCTAATTGCCTTCGCATATTCGCTATGCTATAATAACAAACCGGTGCGTGAGCGCCTACGAAAGGTGTAACATATGGAAAAGTACGTCATTAACGGCGGGAAACCGCTTCAGGGCGAGGTAGATATAAGCGGAGCAAAGAATGCAGCTGTCGCGATAATCCCGGCAGCGCTGATGGTGGACGGAATCTGCCGCATAGAAAATATGCCGCAGATCAGCGATACCGATATGCTCCTTACGATATTGACTCAGCTCGGCGCTGAGGTCAGAATGATCTGTCCCGGCACTATAGAGATAGACAGCCGCAATGTTCGCTTCTGCGATGCGCCCTTTGATCTGATGCGCAAAATTCGTGCATCGTATTACCTTATCGGGGCGATGCTCGGAAGATTCGGCAGCGCGAAAACCACTATGCCAGGAGGCTGCAATTTCGGCGTCCGTCCGATAGATCAGCATATAAAGGGCATGAACGCTCTCGGCGCGCAGGTTGATGTCCGCAACGGCTTTGTGTATGCCGAGGCAGAGGGCGGCAAGCTGCACGGTGCGAAGATATATCTTGATAAGGTATCCGTCGGCGCAACGATGAATATCATTCTCGCGGCAACCATGGCCAGCGGCAGGACGATAATCGAAAATGCGGCGAGAGAGCCGCATATAGTCGATCTTGCAAACTTCCTAAACTCCATGGGCGCGGATGTTCGCGGTGCGGGCACCGATACCGTTAAAATAAATGGTGTTGAGAGGCTGCACGGCGGCAGCTATTCAATCATTCCCGACCAGATCGAGGCCGGAACTTATATGGTGGCCGCAGCGGCTACCGGCGGCGAGGTTCTCGTTAAGAACGTCATACCCAAGCATCTTGAGTGCATCTCGGCAAAGCTGCGCGAAACGGGAACGATCGTTCAGGAGTATGAGGATTCCGTTCTCGTAAAGGGCAACGGTCACCTGCGCAAGGCAAATGTAAAGACTCTGCCTTATCCCGGCTTCCCGACGGATATGCAGCCGCAGATGGGCGCGCTTCTGTGCATGGCAAACGGAACGAGCGTAATAACAGAGGGAATTTACGATAATCGCTTCAAGTATGTAAACGAGCTGCGCAAAATGGGCGCTGATATTCAGGTCGACGGCCGCATCGCCATATTCGAGGGCGGCGCCAAGCTCACCGGAGCTCCCGTCATGGCCTGCGACCTCAGAGCGGGCGCGGCAATGGTCATTGCTGGACTCTGCGCCAGCGGCAAGACAGAGATCGAGGATATACATTTTATAGAGCGCGGCTACGAAAATTTCGTCGGCAAGCTCAGAAAGCTCGGCGCGGGTATCAGCATTGTCGATTACCCCGATGAGCCCGAGCTGCACGAAAAAGTTATATCGATAGGATGAAAATATGCGTATAGTGACCTTCGCCAGCGGATCTTCGGGCAATTGCAGCCTCGTTTCTGAGGGCAAAGCGAATATACTTATAGATGCGGGTATCTCCATGCGCAGGATCGTTGCGGCTCTTGCGCAGCTTGGACTTACTCCGCAGGATCTGTGCGGAGTGCTCATAACACATGAGCACTCCGATCACATTTCCGGGCTTTCTATGCTCATAAAGCATCACGGCCTGAGTGTGTTCGCTCCAAAGCCTCTCTGCGAGGAGCTTGGCCGGGTAAAGCCGGATATAAAACAAAACTTGAATTACATGCCCGAGGATGATATGCTCGACCTCGGCGGTGTGGCCGTGAGCTGCTTCAGAACAATGCATGACTCTGCCTACAGCGTCGGATATCGCTTCGAGGGTGAGCATGTTCTCGGCTTTGCTACCGATACGGGCAGCATAAACGATGAGCTGATTGCGGGACTCGAAGGGGCGAATATTGCGCTTATCGAGGCAAACCATGATATCGCCATGCTCAAAAACGGTGCATACCCGTATTTTTTAAAGCGGCGCATACTTGCGCCCACGGGGCATCTTTCAAATGACGACAGCGGAATTCTTGCAGAGCATCTTGCAAAGCACGGTACAAATAGTATAATATTAGGGCATCTGAGCCGTGATAATAATACTCCCGAGCTTGCCCTGCACACCGTAAGATCAGCCGTTTCCGTTAAAAACGTGCAAATTACCGTCGCTCCGGCAAATAATATGCTTGCAGTCGAGGCGGGTGAGAGGTTACAATGCTCAATATAAGGATAGTGTGTGTAGGAAAGCTCAAGGAGCAGTTTTATACAGAAGCTTTCAATGAATATTCAAAGCGCCTGTCGGCCTATTGTAAATTAGAATGCATTGAGCTCAATGAAACAAAGCTTGGCTCGTCGCCGTCGGATAAGGAGATAGCCGCGGCTTTGGATAAGGAGGCTGCGGATATAGAGCGTGCCCTCGGTAAGGATGCCTATGTTATCGCCATGTGTGTCGAGGGCAGACAGCTTAAAAGCGAGGACTTCGCGCAGAAGCTTAACGCTCTTGCCGTGTCCGGCCGGGGTAGGATATGTTTTGTCATCGGCGGCTCGTTCGGCTTATCGCCCAGGATAAAGCAGCGTGCCGATATGCGCCTCGGTATGAGCGAAATGACCTTTCCGCACCATCTTGTGCGGGTGATGCTTGCCGAGCAGATCTACAGAGCCTTCAAGATAATCGAAGGCTCCCAATATCATAAATAACGGAGGAAAATATGGACGAGAAAGTCAAGCTCGAATGGGGCAGGCGCCTTACGGGAGAGCTTTTTGAAAAGTGGCCAAAGGACGAAAACGGCGAGCCTGTCGAACCCGTTTTCCTCACTCACTGCAAATGCCTTGACATCAATGACGAGATGATAGTAAACTTGCTTGAGGCATACGGCATTCCGTGTATACGTCTTTATCCGAACGACGGTGACTTCGGTCGACTTATTCTCGGAACGAGCGGCACGGGTGTTGAAATATATGTTCCGAAAACCATGTATGAGGACGCTGTCAATTTAAGCGAAGGGAGCGCAGAATTTGATGAGGAATTATAAGGAAGAGTACCAGCGCTGGCTGGACAGCCCCGCACTGAGCGAATCCGAATGGGAGGAGCTCAACTCCATAGCAAATGATGAAAAAGAAATCGAGAGCCGCTTTTTTGCTCCGCTCGAGTTCGGCACGGCCGGACTGCGCGGAACGATGAAGATCGGCCTGCATCAGATGAATGTCCATATCATCCGCCACGCCACCCAGGCCTTTGCGAATGTCATTAAGGCCGAGGGCGAGGACGCGATGAAAAAGGGCATTGCCATCTGCTTCGATTGCCGCAATAACAGCGAGCTTTTTGCGCACGAGGCTGCCTGCGTAATGGCCGCAAACGGCATTCATGTCCGCATTTTTGACGCTCTGCGTCCGACTCCGGAGTTGAGCTTTGCCGTGCGCCATTACGGCACGTGCGCGGGTCTTAACATAACCGCGTCGCACAATCCAAAGGAGTATAACGGCTATAAGGTCTACTGGTCCGACGGTGCTCAGCTTCCCCCGCAGCATGCGGCGGCTATCGCCGAGCAGATGAGCAAAATCGATATATTCGACGATTTTGTCAGCTGTGATTTCGACGAGGCTCTTGCTCAGGGCAAGATCGAGATGATCGGAGCCGAGACTGACGAGGCCTACCTCGAACAGGTTCTCGGACAGGCGGTCAACAAGGCAGTTGTCGCAAAGGTCGCGCCGGAGTTCAAGATAGTTTACACTCCGTTCCACGGCGCCGGGTATAAGCTTGTTCCCGAGGCACTGCACCGTTTGGGCATAACTCAGCTCTACCCAGTGCCCGAGCAGATGGTAATTGACGGCAATTTCCCAACGGTGGAGAGCCCCAATCCCGAAAATCCCGAGGGCTTTTATCTCGCAGTCGCTCTTGCAAAGAAGGTCGGCAGCGACCTCATAATCGGAACCGACCCCGATTCCGACCGTATCGGCGTCATGGTGCGCTCGGGTGAGGACTATATATCCATCACCGGAAACCAGCTCGGCGTTCTGCTGCTGGACTATATTATAATGGCACGTAAGGCGGCCGGGACTCTGCCCGAGAATGCCGGAGCTGTCAAGAGCATCGTTACTACCGATATGGCAAGGGTCGTCGCCGAGACAAACGGCGTGCATTTTGAGGATACTTTCACAGGCTTTAAATTCATGGCCGAGCGCATCGCTCAGTGGGAGAAAGCAGGAAGCTATAAATATATCTTCGCCTATGAGGAGAGCTACGGCTATATGATGGGCGATTATGTCCGCGATAAGGACGCCGTGACGGCGTCGATGATGGTCGCGGAAATGGCGGCATACTATTACGATAAGGGCATGAACCTCAGTCAGGCTATGGAGAGCCTTTACGAAAAATACGGCCGCTACGCGGAAAAGACACTCAACCTCGTAATGCCCGGACTTGACGGACTTGCCAAGATGAAAAAACTCATGGATGAGCTTCGAGGAAATCCCCCAAAGGAGATCGAGGGCGTCGAGGTGTTTAAGATCCGGGACTATTCCGACGGCAGCATAAAGGTTCCCGAGCTCGGCGTTATGGGGCAGACCCCGATAAAGGGCTCGAATGTTCTGTACTTTGAGCTTGCCGACGGAACGAGCTTCATCGTCCGTCCTTCCGGAACGGAGCCGAAGGTCAAGGTCTACATCCTCTGCAAGGGCGAGAATAAGGCAGAGTGCGACGCCAAGATCGCGAAATATTCCGAATACGCGGAAGGCCTCAGAAAATGAAAGATAAGCTCAGCCAGCTCGGCAGGCTGTTCTGCACCTTCGCCGTCGTCGGTGTGACGACCTTCGGCGGAGGCTACGCGATGCTTCCCGCTTTGCAGCGCGAGGTCGTTGATAAGCGCCGCTGGGCGACCGACGAGGAGGTCATGGATTGGTACGCCATCGGGCAGTGTACTCCCGGCGTTATTGCGGTCAATACCGCGACCTTTGTCGGACAGAAGCGGGCAGGCATACTCGGCGGCATATTCGCAACGCTCGGCGTTGTGTTCCCGTCTCTCGTTATCATAACTGTAATAGCGGCGTTTATCCAAAACTTTGCGCACCTTCCCACGGTGCAGAGCGCATTTGCCGGTATACGCGTGTGCGTGTGCGTGCTTATTCTCAATGCCGTCGTGAAGCTGTGGAAAAAATCTGTTGTCGATTGGAAAACGCTTCTTATATTCATAGCGGTGTTTGCATGCAGCGTGTTCTTCAGTGTATCACCCGTTATTTACGTTATTGCGGCGGCGCTTGCGGGTATCATCGTAAAGGAACTGGAGGCGCGTAAGTCATGATTCTGTATCTGCGCCTTTTCTGGGAGTTTTTCAAGACAGGTCTTTTCGCTGTCGGCGGCGGACTGGCAACGCTTCCGTTTATCTACGACATGTCCGACCGTACGGGCTGGTTTACCTATCAGCAGATAGCGGATATGATTGCCGTTTCCGAGTCTACGCCCGGCCCTATCGGCGTTAATACCGCAACCTACGTCGGCTATATAACCGGCGGCCTGCCGGGATCGATCATTGCAACCCTCGGCCTTGTGACCCCGGCCGTCATCATAATCCTCATCATCGCGTCCTGCCTGAAAAAATTCAGGGAGAACCGCTTTGTCGATCACGCGTTTTACGGTCTGCGTCCGGCCTCAGCCGGACTTATCGCGGCGGCTGGCTTTTCGGTCGTGATACTCGCGCTTGTGCGTGAGGATGCGTTCAAGACAAGCGGAAATATCCTTGATCTGTTTTCGTGGAAGGGTCTTGCGCTCGCGGCGGTGATATGGGTTCTGACAAACCTTGTTAAGAAAACGAAGGATCTGCATCCGATAGTTTTCATCGCGGCCTCGGCCGTTGTGGGAATACTTGTGTTTTAAAAGAATACAGCCGCACCGAGCAGCGCAAGAGACGCTGCAATAAGCGCAATTATCAGCCGTCCGATCATGTATCGGGCGGTTTTTATATCCGTTCCCGAGATCATGGATAGAGTCTGAAAATGCACTGATAGGCCGCCCCAGGAGAGGATAAACGCCGCAAGCGCAAGATTAATTGGCCGTATGTCGAGCCCCGACATGCTCCCGATTCCGTTTCCAAGCTCCAGTATGCCGGACAGCAGCGCCCTGCACCAGCCGAGCTCCGCACCTAAGCGACAGGACAGCTCACCGGCCAATATACGTGTTATATCCATGCCGTCAAGCACGCCGTTCAGCGCCGAAAACGCGACGACAAAGGCGCAGACTCCGATCACGGAATCGGCAGAACGCCGCACAGATGCGGTTATGGCCGAAGAAAAGCTCACAGGCGCAAAAATATCCTCGTCATAGCAGACATCGCATGGAGTTTTGGGACAGATAATGATCCCGAAGAAAAGCGCTGCGAGAATATGCACTGCGTATAGAAAGAATCCGACCGCGGCGGAGGAAAACGCGCCTGTCCCGGCAGCGCCCACTATGAAAGCGGGACCCGAATTGTTGCAGAAAACAAGCAGGCGCGATGCCTCGTCGCGGCTGATGAGGTTTTGCGATCTCAGCCGAGCTATGTATGCCGCGCCCAGCGGATATCCGCCCGTCACGCCTATTATAAAGGCCGATACGCCGTGCCCGGATATGCCGAGCCTTGCGCCAAACGGCGCGAGTGCATTCGATATGAGCTTTGACGCACCCAGCTCATTTAAAAGGTTCGTCGCTGTGAAAAAAGGAAACAGCGAGGGTATTATAACCTGCCCGCACATTATAATCCCGTCATTTACGGCTTCGGCAGCGGCCTTGGGAAAGATAAGCAGCGCGGCAAATATGCCGAGTGAGGCAAAAATATACAGCAGCTTTTTCAACATATCAGCTCCTTGTCCATGTATTAAGTTATGCCTTGCGGCATAGGTTTAGACTGCGGAGGTGAGCATATGAAAGCAAAACACAATAAAGCCGAGCTTCTTGCCGACAGGCTCGATATTCCCGCTGATGCTCTCGGCCTTACAAAGCTCAGCCTCTGCGGAAGAAGCCGCCTGCTTGTAGAAAACCATTGCGGAATAATAAGCTACGGTGATTCGATCATCGAGGTAAGCTGCGTAAAAACAAAGCTCATTGTTCGCGGCGATAAGCTGCTGCTCAAAGCCATGACGGGCAGCGATATGCTTATTTGCGGGAGAATTATTTCGTTGGAGTTTGAATGATGAGAAATCTATATGATCTTGCTCGCGGAACTGTCAGACTAAAGGTGAGCGGCGCGCAGCCGGAGCGAATACTGAATTTCTGCGCCGAGCGCGGTATTGAATTTTGGAGCTCAAGCCCCGGCAAGGATTTTTCCCTGACCTTCTCGGCTTTTTCATCCGACTGCGCGGCCATTATGTCTCAAAGCGGAAAAAACGGACTGGAAATTGAGCTTTTGTCCGAAACCGGAGGCAAAAAGCTTGCCCGCAGCGCAAAAAGACGAGCTGTATTAGTCGTTTTGGCTGCTGTCAGCATAACGCTTGCAGCCGTATCCTCGCTGTTTTTATGGAATATCGAGATCGAGGGCAACGACAAGCTCAGCGACGCGCAGATACTGCGGGTCTTATCCGAATGCGGCGTTGACTACGGCGCGTTCTGGCCGTCACTGTCGTCGGACGAGGTGAGAAGCTATGTCGTTTCCGAAATGCCGGAGATAGCGTGGATGAGCCTGAACGTGCGCTCGTCAAAGGCTCATGCAGTCGTCCGCGAAAGAGTGGATAAGCCCGAGATAGTTAACGAAAAAGCGCCGTGCGACATAGTTGCCGCCAAAAGCGGCGTTATAAAGCGGATGTCGGTATTGGAGGGCGAGAGCGCGGCCGCAGCCGGCAGCGTCGTTGCAAAGGGAGATATCCTTGTGCGCGGACTTATGAGCAGCGAAACGGGAGATGAGCGCTATGTTCACTCCATGGCGCTGGTAATAGCCGACACATGGTACGAGATAAGCGCCCAAACGCCGCTCAACGAAGACCGAAAAATCGAAAGAGGGCATACCGATACCGCGTTTTCGCTCATTATCGGGAAAAAGCGGATAAATTTTTTCTCCGACAGTAGAAATAAATACACAAGTTGTGATAAAATAAATAAATTAAGATACATATCCCTCGGCGACGTGTTCACGCTGCCGCTCGGATATGCTATTGAGCGCACAACGCAGTATGAAACAAAGCCGATGCCGATCAACGAAGCAGAGGCGGTCGAGCGGCTGAAGGCTGATCTCAGGTCGGAGCTGCAGCGCCGTATCGGCGACGGGCAGATCGTTTCCGAGGAGTATTCAGTATCAAAAACGGAGGAGCTGCTCACGGTCACGCTGCGCGCTCAGTGCACAGAGAATATTGCCGGGGAGGCACAATATGATTGAAAGAACAATAGAAGTCGAAAGAATGGAGCATGTCATAAGCGTGTTCGGCTCTTTTGACCGCAATTTAAGCATAATCGAGTCCGAGCTCGGCGTAAAGGTCCTTGACCGCGAAAATCAGATACACATCTGCGGCGAGGAGGAGAGCGTCATGCTTGCGGAAAAGGCCATAAACGGCCTGCTCACGCTGGCTGCCCGCGGCGAGAATATCGACGCGCAGAGCGTGAGATATATCCTCAAGCTCGTGTCCGAGGGAAAGGAGTCGAAAATAAACGAGCTTGCCGGCGACGTTGTGTGCATAACTGCAAAGGGAAAGCCCGTAAAGGCCAAGACCCTCGGCCAGAAGACCTACTGCGACGCTATCGCAAACAATACAGTGACCCTCGGCATCGGCCCTGCCGGTACCGGCAAGACATATCTCGCGGTGGCTGCCGCCGTCGCCGCATTCAGAGCCGAAGAGGTAAACCGCATTATCCTGACGCGTCCGGCCGTCGAGGCCGGTGAGCGTCTCGGCTTTCTGCCGGGCGATCTGCAAAGCAAGGTCGACCCGTATCTGCGCCCGCTGTATGATGCGCTGTTTGACATGCTCGGAGCGGACACCTATCAGAAATACCTCGAGCGCGGCAATATTGAGGTCGCGCCGCTTGCCTATATGCGCGGCCGCACGCTTGACGACAGCTTCATTATCCTTGACGAGGCGCAGAACACATCACGCGAGCAGATGAAAATGTTCTTAACGCGTATAGGCTTCGGCTCGAAGGTCGTTATAACAGGTGATATCACGCAGATAGACCTGCCTGAGGATAAGGTCAGCGGTCTGAAGATAGCCATGAAAGTGCTCGACGGCATTGAGGATATATCCATATGCAAGCTCACCGGAGCGGACGTCGTGCGCCACCGGCTCGTTCAGAAGATAATCGAGGCCTACGAGGTCTACGATAAGAAAAACCCGCCCGAGCCTGCAAAAAAGGCCGGAGCGTATAAAAGGAAAAAGCAATGATAAAGCACGAGATATATGTAAGCCGCGAAAAAAGCGGCATGGGTCACAATAATGCGGCCGCGCTAATAAAAAAAGCAGCCGCCATGGCGCTCAAGGCCGAGGGCGTGAACAGGCCGTGCCTCATAAGCGTCATGCTCACAGATAATGAGGGAATACGTGAAACAAACCGCGACTTCCGCGGCATAGACGCTACGACGGACGTTCTGTCATTTCCGCTCAATGAGCTCGCACCCGGCAAATTTGATGCATCTTTGTGCGATATAGATCCTTACACCGGCGCCGTGATGCTCGGAGATATGATGATATCACTTGAGCGCTGCGCCGAGCAGGGCGAGGAGCTCGGACACGGCTTTGACAGGGAAGTGAGCTATCTTACGGTACACAGCGTTCTGCACCTTCTCGGCTATGACCACGTCGACGAGGGCGAAATGAAAAAGCAGATGCGCGCAAGAGAAAAAGAGATCATGGGAGATAAATGATATGATAACAAAAACAGCTATGATAACGATATGCGGCCGCCCGAACGTCGGAAAGTCGACGCTCACAAACGCGCTGGTCGGCGAGAAGATAGCGATAGTCTCGAATAAGCCGCAGACGACGCGAAACCGCATCAGCGCCGTGGTTAACCGCGGTGATACGCAGTTCGTTATAATCGACACGCCGGGCTTTCACAAGCCGAGAACGCGCCTGGGCGACTATATGGTCAATCTCGTCAAGGAGAGCGTTGCCGATGTTGATGCCGTGATGCTGCTCGTCGAGCCTATAGCCAACATAGGCCGTCAGGAGGAAGAGCTCATAGCCCGTATAAAGGAGACGGGTGTTCCCGCGATACTCATCATAAATAAAATAGATACGGTTGAAAAAACCGAACTTTTGGAGGTCATGGCGGCCTACTCCGCTGTGCATGATTTTGACGCAATAATCCCAATGTCGGCCAAAAACGGCGAGGGGCTGGACGAGCTGCTGTCCGAGCTCGGCAAATACGCGCAGCCAGGCCCGCAGCTTTTCCCGGACGATATGATATGCGACCAGCCGGAAAAGCAGATATGCGCAGAGCTTGTGCGCGAAAAGCTGCTTTTGTGCCTTGATAAGGAGATACCGCACGGCACGGCCGTCGAGGTGACGCGCTTTACCGAGCGCGATAACGGCATAATAGACCTCGACGTCACCATCTACTGCGAAAAGGCGAGCCATAAGGGTATAATCATCGGTAAACAGGGCGCAATGCTCAAGAAGATAGGTGAGCTTGCGCGAAACGACATCGAGGCATTTATGGGCACAAAGGTATTTTTGCAAACCTGGGTAAAGGTCAAGGAAAACTGGCGCGACAGCACAGCGCAGCTCAGAAACTTCGGCTTCACGGAATAATTACCACGCATACTCTGCCGCGCGTCTCCCGATACTAAAGCTATCGGAGGCAACGCAATGAGTGATGATATTTTGTGGCAGGTTTTTGCCGATACGGGCGACCCGATGAGCTGGCTGATTTACAGGGCATCGGAAAAAGTGAAGAAGATAGAAACATCGGCGGAGGCTATCCCTTCGTCGGAAAGCTGACAGATTACATATGTTCAAAACGACAAGAGGCCTCATTCTGCGTGAGGTCAGATACAAGGAAGCCGACAGGATACTCACCGTCCTGACGGAGGATATGGGCAAAATGACCGTAAAGGCACGCGGAGCGTTGCGCAAAAACAGCAAGACCGCGGCTTCAACGCAGTTTCTCGCGTTTTCGGAGCTCACGCTGCTCGAGCGCAACGGCTTCTGGTCTGTAAGCGAGGGCTCGACGATAGAGGAGTTCAAGGGACTGCGCGGCGATATAGCGGCGCTGTCGCTGGCAAGCTATTTTGCCGAGTGCGTAGAGGCTCTCTCGGATGAAGGAAACCCCGATCCGCTGCTTTTGCAGCTTATCTTAAATTGCCTGTTCGCCCTTTCCAACGGGATGTATTCGCAGACACATATAAAAACCGCATTTGAAATGCGGCTTATGGCGCTCGCCGGTTATGAGCCGAACCTGACGGCCTGCTGCGTGTGCGGCTCATCCGAGCCGGTCTCACCGCGCTTCAGCCCGCAAAACGGCGTTATATGCTGCCGCGAATGCAATAATGCGCAGGTGCAGGCAAATTACGAGCTGTGCCCGGCGTCATTGCAGGCGCTGCGTTATATGATCTACGCTCCGGCGCGCAGAATGCTTGCGTTCACGCTTACGGACGATGCGTTAAAGCGCGCTTCAAAAGCATCCGAGGCATATCTTCTTACGCAGACCGAAAGAAAGTTTTCAACACTCGATTATTGGAGACAGATAAAATAATGGATTTCTACGAAAAATCACTTAACATATTGGAGCTTCCCACGGTGCTGGACATGCTCGCGGCCGAGGCCGTCACCGATGGCGGCAAGGAGGCCTGTCTGAAGCTGCGCCCGAGCGCGGACAGGCTTGAGGTCAAGAATCGCCTCAGCGAGACGAGCGCGGCGAAGGATATGATGGTCGTGCGCGGAAGTCCCTCGCTTTCGGGCATTAAGGATATCCGTCCGTCGCTCAATCGAGCCGACCTCGGCGGAAGCCTGAATACAATAGAGCTTTTGAACATTGCCCGCGTTTTGCAGTGCGCGCGCCTTGTAAAAGGCTATACGGGCGACGATAAACTCGGAAAAAGCTGCATTGACCACCTTTTTGCCGCGCTGCACGCGAACAGATTTCTCGAAGAGAAGATAACAGGCTCGATAGTCGGGGAGGATGAGATAGCCGACAGCGCATCGAGCGAGCTTGCGAACATACGCCGCAAGATACGCGCGGCGAGTGCGAGAGTGCGCGATTGCCTGCAAAAAATAATATCCTCGTCGTCATACGCGAAGGTTCTGCAGGAGCCCATCATAACCATGCGCTCGGATCGCTTTGTCGTTCCAGTAAAGGCCGAGTGCAAGGGCGCGATACCCGGTCTTGTGCATGATATCTCGTCCTCGGGCGCGACGCTTTTCATCGAGCCCATGGCAGCCGTAAAAGCAAATAACGAGCTGCGCGAGCTCGCTGCCAAGGAAAAAACGGAGATAGAGCGTATTCTTTCCGAGCTTTCGGCCGACTGCGCGTCCCACGCCGAGGACATAGCGTCTGACTACTCCTATCTCATAACGCTCGACGGTATTTTTGCCCGCGCCAAGCTTTCATATAAGCTCAACGGCATAGAGCCCGAGCTCAGAGAAAAGGGAATTGTTCTGCGACGCGCACGCCATCCGCTGCTTCCCAAGGACAAGGCCGTGCCCATAAGCCTTGAGCTCGGCGAGGATTTCGACACGCTCATCATAACAGGTCCAAACACCGGCGGTAAGACAGTTACGCTCAAGACCATCGGACTTTTGAACGTTATGGTGCAGTGCGGCCTGCATATCCCGGCAGATGACGGCAGCGGGGTGCCGGTCTATCGCCATGTGCTGGCCGACATAGGCGATGAGCAGTCGATAGAGCAGAACCTGTCGACCTTCTCGGCACATATGACGAACATAGTGCATATCTTAAACGAGTGCGACTCGGATTCGCTCCTGCTGTTTGACGAGCTCGGAGCTGGAACCGACCCAACGGAGGGCGCGGCGCTTGCAATCGCTATCATTGAGTATGCGCGCAAGCTGGGCGCGGATGTCGCGGCGACCACGCACTATGCCGAACTCAAGGTCTACGCAACAAATGAAAACGGCATACAAAACGCATCCTGCGAGTTTGATGTTGAAACGCTCAGCCCGACCTACAGGCTGCTCGTCGGCGTCCCCGGCAAATCAAACGCCTTTGCTATATCCGAGCGCTTGGGACTCGGAAAGGAAATAATAGATGACGCGAAAGCGCGAATCGGCGTTCAGAATGCCAGCTTTGAAGCGACGATCGAAAAGCTTGAGCAGACGAGAGCTCTGCTTGAGCGCGACAGGGCTGAGGCTGCAAAGAAGCTGCGCGAGGCGGAGGATAGCGCGAAAAAGGCGGAGCTTTTGCGCGCCGAGCTCTCAGGCAAGCTCGAAAAAGCCGATGAGAAGGCGCGCCGCGAGGCCGAGCGTATAATAGCCGAGGCCCGCGAGACTGCCGAGAGCACCTTTGCCGAGCTTGATGATATGCGCCGCAGAATAAATGAAGAGGAGCAGGCGCAGGAGGTAAACCGGGCCCGCAGCGAGCTCAGACGCAAGCTCAACGAATCACAGGGTAAGCTCAAGAGCAGGGAGCCCGATAAGCCCAAAGAAGATAAAAAGTCCGCACGCGACGTTCGACCGGGCGACACGGTCGAGATAAAGTCCATGGGCGTTAAGGCAGAGGTTATCGACATTAACCCGGACGGAACGCTGAATCTGCGCGCCGGTATCATGAGCGTTAAGCTCAAGCCCGATGATGTCTATCTCATAGAAGGCCATGAGGAAAAGCAGAAAAAGCAGAGCGTAACACTCGCCGGAAGTACGGCTCCGCGCGCATCCGTCAGCCCGGAGATAGACCTCAGGGGCATGGAGAGCATTGAGGCCGTAAATGCCGCCGAGCAGTATATCGACAGCGCTGTGATGGGTAAGCTTAAAAGCGTGACCATTATCCACGGAAAGGGCACCGGCGCTCTGCGCACTGCCGTGCAGCAGATGCTCAAGCGCAACAAAGCCGTAAAGAGCTTTAGATTAGGTCGTTTCGGAGAGGGTGAAAGCGGCGTGACAATAGTCGAATTGAAATAAAAGCAATCGATAAATTTTATTAATAATGTGTAAATCTACGAAATAGATAAAAGCAGTTGACCTTTTTTAAATAATTTGCTAAAGTAGGATTAATCTTTTGTGATCAAGAGGAGTGGCGAGAATGGTAACCAAAGAAGTAGTTATTAATAATCAGGTGGGGCTCCACGCAAGACCTGCTACTTTCTTCATTCAGAAGGCTAATGAATTCAAAAGCAGTATTTGGATCGAAAAAGAGGACAGACGCGTAAATGCCAAGAGCCTGCTCGGCGTTCTCTCTTTGGGCATCGTTAAGGGCACTGCTGTCAACCTCATTGCCGACGGTGCTGACGAGGCAACTGCTGTCGATACGCTTTCTGAGCTTATCGCATCCGATTTTACCGAGTGATATTTGAAACGAAGCTAAGGGCGTGTTAAAAAACACGCCCTTATTCGCTATGTACGGAGATTTATATGAAAAAAGAAAACAGAGCAATGCTCGAGATGCTAATGTGCGCAGCGCTTTGGAGCATCGCCGGAATATTTATAAAGCTCATACCGTGGAATTCATTCGTCATATCCGCGCTGCGAAGCTTTTTCGCGGGGCTGACGGTGCTTGTATACATACGCATAAAAGGCTACAAAATAGTATTTAATCGACAGACGATGGTTCCTGGACTGCTGCTCGGCCTTGTTTATATTGCCTTTGTTGCCGCAAACAAGCTCACGACCGCGGCAAACGCGATCGTCTTGCAGTTTACCGATCCCATATTCATCGTCATATTCTCGGCGCTTTTCTTCGGCCAGCGCTTTAAAAGGCGCGATTTTATCGCCGTTATCTGCACCTTTATCGGCATCGGCATGTTCTTCCTCGACCAGCTGTCGGAGGGCTATCTTCTCGGCAATTTTGTCGCCATATTTGCCGGCGCGTGCCTCGGCGGAATGTTTATAGCCATGGGCAAGGCCGAAACGCAGGAGCGCTTTTCGGCGATGCTCATAGGCCAGGCTGTCGCGTTCATATTCGGCCTGCCGTTTATCTTAACTACAAAGCCGGAGTTCTCGGCTCTGCCGGTGCTGTATATAATCATCCTCGGTGTTTTACAGCTGGGCATACCGTATATTCTCTACGGCCGGGCGGCAGAGCACTGCCCGCCGCTCGCGTGCAGCCTTCTCGGCGCCGTGGAGCCGCTTCTGAATCCCGTGTGGGTGCTGATATTTGACGGCGAAAAGCCCGGACTCTTTGCGCTCATAGGCGGAGTTATCGTTATTGCATCCGTAACGGCCTGGTGCATTGCCGGAAGTAAGGACGGCGAGGGAGCAGATGCGCGAGAAGCTTCTTGAAAAAGCAAATAAGCTGCCGATGCTGCCGGGCGTGTATATCATGCTCGACGAGACAGGGCAGGTCATATATGTCGGCAAGGCAAAAAAGCTCAAAAACCGCGTGACGAGCTACTTTCGAGGCTCGCATCTTCCCAAGGTCGAGGCCATGGTGCAGAAGGTCGCGGACTTTAACGTAATCGTCGTTAATTCGGAGTTTGAGTCGCTGATCCTTGAAAACTCGCTTATCAAGCAGCATCAGCCGCACTATAATATTCTATTAAAGGACGATAAGGGCTATCCCTTCATAAGGCTCGATAAAAAAGCGCCGTATCCGCGCTTTACGATAGTCGGCAGCGCCAAAAAGGACGGCGCGGTATACTTCGGACCCTTCGGCGGCAGAAGCGTTACGCACGACATAATTGACGCTGCGTCCAAGGCTGTCGGCCTTGCGACGTGCTCAAGGCGCTTTCCGCGCGATATTGGTAAGGACAGGCCCTGCCTTAATTACCATATGGGCAACTGCCGCGGCTGGTGCAGGGGAGAGCTGACGCAGGAGGAGTACCGACTTGCCGTAGAGCAGGTATGCCTTATCCTCGGCGGCAAGACCTCCGAGCTCATCGATGAGCTGACAGCTAAAATGCAGGAGGCATCCGAGCAGCTCCGGTTTGAAGCCGCCGGCGAGCTGCGCGACAGGATACGCGCCATACAAAGCGTATCGAATAAGCAGAAGGTCATAGCCACGGCGTTTTCAGATACCGACGCTGTCGGCTTTGCGCGCGGGGCAAAAAGCTGCTTTGTCGTTTTGCATTTTAACGGCGGCTCGCTTACCGGTAAGGACTTTGAGCTCGTGCCCGAGCCGCTTGAGAGCGACAGTGAGGCAATATCGGCATACATGCGCCAGTATTACGTCGCCCGAGGTCTTATGCCAAAGAACATACTGCTGCGTGAAATGCCCGAGGATGCCGAAGCTTTGAGTCAGATGCTTGCGAAGACTGCGGGACACAGGGTAAGCATTGAAGCTCCTCAGCGGGGCGACAGGCTGCGCCTTGTCGAGCGCGCCGAAATGAATGCCTCCGAGGAGATACTGAGGGCAACGACCGTCCAGCAGCGCAGAACAAATACACTTCTGTGGCTTCAGAAATCGCTGGAGCTGCCCGAATACCCCGAGCGCATCGAGGCCTTCGACGTTTCAAACCTCGGAGATACGGGCATTGTGGCTGCAATGACGGTGCATAAGGACGGAAAACCCTATAAAAAGGACTATCGTAAGTTCAGGATACGCGATCTTGATATACGAGATGACTATGCAAGCATGTCGCAGGCGGTCTATCGCCGCTTTGCGCATCTTAAAAACGGCGACAGCGGTTTTTCGGAAAAGCCGCAGCTGCTGCTCATTGACGGCGGCATAACTCACGCCGCGGCTGCCGAGCGCTCGCTCGACGAGCTCGGCATAAGCGTTCCGGTGTTCGGCATGGTAAAGGATGACCGGCACAGAACGCGCGCATTGGTTACAAGCGCGGGGCATGAGATATGCATAAACGGCAATCCGGCGGCGTTCGCGCTTATCGGCAATATTCAGGAGGAGACGCACCGCTTCGCCATCGAGTATCAGCGCTCGCTACGAAACGAAGGCTTCGGCTCGGAGCTCAATTCGATCCCGGGAGTCGGCAGCGTCAGAAAAAACGAGCTGCTGCGCCATTTTAAAACGCTCAAGGCGATAAAAGCGGCGAGCATGGATGAGCTGAGTACAGTCGTTCCGAAGAACACGGCCAAAGCCGTTTTCGATCACTATCATAAGAATGAGGAACAGGTATGAGAATTATAAGCGGTACAAAGCGCGGCAAAAAGCTTAAAGAGCCGGACAATTATGATATACGCCCCACGACCGACATGGTCAAAGAGTCGATGTTCAACATCATCCAGTTTGACATCGAGGGCAGGAAGGTGCTCGACCTTTTTGCGGGAACGGGGCAGCTCGGTCTTGAGTGCCTCAGCCGAGGCGCGAGGGAAGTGACCTTCGTTGATCAGAGCAGGGAATCGATAGCTCTTATAAAGCAGAATATAAAGAGCTGCGGCTTTGAAGCACGCGTAGTGCAGAGCGATTCCATAGCCTTTCTCGAACGCGGAGAAAAGTTCGATCTTATACTCATAGATCCTCCTTATGCGACAAATCTTATAGATAAAGCGCTGCAAATTATCAATTCCGTTGACATCTTGACGGAAAGTGGTATAATTATGTGCGAAAGTGGGCGCGAAAAGCCTATGCCGGAAATGAATATGCCTTACTCTAAGTGTAAGGAATACAATTACGGCAAAGTTAAGCTTACAAGCTACAGCAGGGAGACAGATAAATGAGTCTTGCTATATGCCCCGGCAGCTTCGACCCGATAACGCTCGGACATCTTGATATCATAAGCCGCGCATCGAAGATATTCGATAAGGTCATAGTGTGCATCATGTATAACGCGACGAAAACAAAGCCCATGTTCGCGATAGACGAGCGTGTTGCAATGGTCAAAAAGGTCGTTGCGAGCTTTTCCAATGTCAAGGTTGATACCTACGACGGGCTGCTCGCAGAATATGCAAAGCAGTTCGACGGCGCGGTATTGGTAAAGGGAATGAGAGCCACATCTGATTTCGAGTATGAATTTCAGATGAATCATATAAATAAAAAAATAAATCCCGCCCTCGAAACGATGTTTCTTGCAGCAAACGAAAAATATGCCTTTTTGAGTTCGTCCGTTGTGCGCGAAATGGCATCATACGGCGCCGATCTTACGGGTTTCGTTCCGCCCGAGATAATGGCTGAGATAAACGAAAAGGCAAGGCTGTGGAAGAAATAGAGAAATTAAGCGCAGCTGAACTGTCAAAACTTTGTGTGCGGCGTAACCGCATGGAGGATCAATATGAGCGAGAAAAATGTTGAGGTAATGGAGCTTATCGAAACTCTCTACACCATGGTGACCGAAGCCTGGGGCGTTCCTCTCGGAAACGATAAATGCATCGTCGAGAGAGAAAACGTTTTGGAGATATTAAACGAGATAAAAACGCGTATTCCCGTCGAGCTTGCCGAGGCAAAGCGCCTCGTGTCCGCACGCGATGAATTTATCGGAAACGCCAAGCGCGAGGCGGAGTCTATCCGCAAGAATGCCGAGGACAAGGCACGTGCAATGCTCGAGGAGCAGGAGATAGTGCGTGTTGCAAAGCAGCACAGCGCCGAGCTCGTAAATAACGCCGAGTATAAATCCAAGGAACTTCGCCGCGTGGCAAATGAATATGTCGATGAAATACTCCGCCGCACGGAGGAGACCGTGGGCGCGGCGCTCAAATCAATAAATCAGTCGAGGGCGAGCTTCCGCAGTCTCGCGGGCTCCGCATCCCCCGCGCATCCTGTAGCTCAGGATGACGACGAGGATATCGAATAAACAAGCATACAACTGAATGATATAAAAATCAGGAGCCCATAAGGACTCCTGATTTTGTTTTGGGAAGGAATAAGGAAGGAGAATAATGAATTGGTAGGTTGGGGGCTCCGGAAGTCCGGCGCATCTGATACCGGACTTCCGGAAATATGGGGAAAGAGGATTATGATAAATAGCTTAGATGATTATCAGATGAGCTTTTTCTCCTTGAGATCGGCTATCTTTGCGTCGTCGTAGCCCAGAATACCCTTTAGGATATCGTCGGTATCCTGACCGAGCCTCGGAGCGCCGCGCCATACCCGGCCGGGAGTGCCGGACAGCTTCGGAACGATGCCGAAGGCGGTGATGTCTTTGTCGAGAGTCTGGTCGCGGTATTCGATGAAGTCTCCGCGGCTCTGATAGTGAGGATTCTCCAGGCAGTCCTTCGGCCCCATTACACGGCTGCAGGGAACCTTGAACTTTGCCATTGCGTCCTCGATCTCCTGTGCGGTGTGTGCAGCGCACCACTCGATGACCTTAGCGTCGAGCTCACGACCCTTTTCGGAGGCAACAGCCTCAATGCCGGAGGAGCAATCCTTGTAGTTGAAGTAGTCAAGATCAAAGCCGAATGCCTGAATAGCTCTCTTGTAGACGCCGGGGCCGAATGCGCCGACTGCTACGTCGTAGCCGTCCTTGGATTTGAACAGGCCGTAGGGCTGGAACGCGGAGGACTTGTTGCCGGAACGGGTGTTCTGGCGGCCTGCCATGGTGTAGGAGGTGTACAGGTCGCAGCAGTAGCTTGCCTGAACCTCGAACTGGGCAACGTCGACGACCTGACCCTTGCCTGTCTTGAGAACGTTGATATAGGCTGCGAGTATTCCGAAAACGGCTGCATATGCGGAGGTGAAGTCGTTGAGCCATGGCTTGCCGACAACTGGGTCGCCGTCCTTTTCGCCGTTGAGACCCATCCAGCCGGAGAATGCCTGACCTATCATGTCGTAGGAAGCTCTGTCGCAGTACTCGGGCAGACCGCCGAATGCCGGGTTGCCGTAGCCGCTGATGTGGGCGATGATCAGACGGGGATTGATCTCAAGCAGATCTTCATCGCGGATGCCGAGCTTTTCGAGCCATACCATGTTCTCCATGAACACGTCGGCTTCCTTGATAAGACCGTAGAACAGCTCTTTTACTTCGGGGTGCTTGAGATTGAGCTCGAGAGAGAGGGAGAGCTTATTGCGTCCGTCCTGTGCCCAGGAGGTGCTGACGACCTTGTCATCTTCCTTCGCAAAGGGGGCGAGAACGCGGAGAGTGTCGCCGACGCCGGGACGCTCGATGTGGATGACCTCTGCACCGAAGTCTGCAAGCAGCGTTGCCGCGTAGGGCATTGCTATCAGAGAGCCGGTGTCAATAATGCGCATTCCTGCGAAAGGACCGTATTCAGGGATAAGAGATTTACGTTCGCTCATTTTAAATAGCTCCTTTTTTGAAATATTTTATGGTTTTACTTTCTTTTCTTTATCTCTTCGATTATTGCCGGAACGAGGCTGCGGTAATCGGCAACAGCGCCGTAGTGGGAGATATCGAAGATGGGAACTCCTGCGGTGTGGTTTATACTGATGATGCACTTTGAGTTCTGCATACCGACCTGATACTGAACAGAGCCGGAGATGGCGATGTTTATTATATGGTCGGGCTTTACCGTTGCTCCGGACTGACCGATCTGATCCTCGTGCGGCAGCCAGCCGTTATCAATAATGGGGCGGGAGGCTGCTACCTGACCGCCGAGAAGCTCAGCCAGCTCGCCGAGCATTTTGAGGTCTTCCTCGCTCTTTATGCCGCGTCCGCCGCAGACGAGAAGGTCTGCCTTGTCTATGGGCTCGCGGTCGCTGACCTTCTGAGCGGTTTCGAGAACCTCGTAGCAGTCCTCTGCGCAGATGCTTACGGCCTCGGTGATGATCTCGCCCTGACGGCTCTCGTCGGGCTCGAGGGGAACGAACATCTTCGGACGAACGGTCGCCATCTGCGGGCGGCACTCGAGAATGACGATGTGCGCAAGGATGCTGCCGCCGTATGCGGGAGTCGTCTGATAGAACACGTCATCCTCGTCGTAGCCGAGATCTATCGCGTCGGCGGTGAGGCCGGTCTTGAGAGAGACCATCACGCGAGGAGCGAAGTCACGGCCGAGACTTGTTGCACCGTAGAGGATGATCGATGGCTTGTACTTCTCGGCAAGCTGAGTCATGGCCTGCTCGTAGGGGCGGGCGCTGTAATTTTCAAGAGCTGCATCCTCGGCGACAATGACCTTGTCCGCACCGTGCGCTATGAGAGTGGTAGCCAGCGCCTTGACGTCGCTGCCCAGGAGGATAGCGTAAATGTCCTCGCCGTTGTGAGACTTCAGCTCCTGCGCCTTTGCGAGAAGCTCAAGGGCGACGGGGTTGAGAACGCCGTTCTGCTGTTCGGCAAATATCCATATGCCTTTGTAATCTTCCTTTGCCATATCAGCACCTCCTCAGACAAGATGCTCGCTTGCGAGCATATCAACGAACTGCACTGCCATTTCCTCGGCAGAGCCTTCAAAGTACTTGGTGTCGGTATTGCGCTTGGGCGGCTCGAATACCTTCTTGGTGGAGGAAGGGGAGCCGGGAATGCCGGTGCGCGTTGTGTCGGCCTCAAGAGCAGCCGCATCCCAAACGGTTCTCGGCTTCTTTAACGCCTTCATGATGTTTATGGGCGTTGCGTAGCGCGGAGTATTTATTTCGCCGCATACGGTGACAAGTGCGGGAAGTTTTGCTCTTACGCGCTGAGTGCAGTCCTCAAGATTACGGTCACATACCACCCAACCGTCCTGAACATCGATGCTCGTTGCGAGGGTGATCTGCGGAACATTGAGGTAAGCAGCGGTCGCGGGACCCGTCTGCGCCGTATCACCGTCGACTGCGTGGCGGCCGAACAGCAGCAGGTCGTAGTTGCCGATCTTTTCTGCGGCCTTTGCAAGAGTGTATGCCGTTGCGAGAGTGTCAGCGCCGCCGAAGGCACGGTCGGACAGCAGATACGCCTCGTCGCAGCCGAGAGCAAGAGCCTTTTTGAGCATGTCCTCGGCCTGGGGAGGCCCCATGCTTATTGCGGCAACGGTAGCACCGTACTTTTCCTTCAGCTGTACCGCAGCCTCTATAGCATTTGCGTCAAGGGGATTTATCATGCTCTGCACGCCCTCACGCTTTAG
The DNA here is from genome assembly GCA_937893605.1 of uncultured Clostridia bacterium. Classification (GTDB taxonomy): domain Bacteria; phylum Bacillota; class Clostridia; order Oscillospirales; family Oscillospiraceae; genus F23-B02. Next base: position 18,043 of record CALBGG010000065.1, on the reverse strand, counting down.
GTTGCCGGTCTTAGGGTCGAGCTTGACGTCGTCCGTATCTGGAACCTGCTTAACAAAAACCAATATTTTCATTTCTGTCTCTCCGAACTTTGCTTATTACTTTGCCAGAACGGCACCGCTGATGACCATGCGCTGGATCTCACTGGTGCCCTCGCCGATCTCGAGCAGCTTTGCGTCGCGATAGAAGCGCTCAACGTGGAACTCGCGGCTGTAGCCGTTTCCGCCGAGAACCTGGATGCACTCGTCGCAGATCTCGCAGCACCACTTGGAGCTCATGAGCTTGAGCATCGCGGCCTCAACGGTGTGACGCTGGCCTTCGCTCTTCATCTGCGCGGTATCCCATACCATCAGATCAATTGCGCGGATCTTTGCCGCCATGTCGGCGAACTTGAATGCAACACCCTGGTATTTTGCGATTGGCTTGCCGAAGGTGACGCGCTCGTTCGCGTAGTTCTTTGCGACCTCCATTGCATGCTGTGCAAGGCCGGAAGCGATAGCGCCTATCGAGATACGCGCACCGTCAAGAGCCATCATTGCGATCTTGAAGCCTGCGCCTTCCTTGCCGACAAGTGCGTCTGCGGGGAGCTTGATGTTATCAAAGCTAAGCTCGCAGGTTGCACTGCCGCACATGCCCATCTTGTGCTCGAACTTACCGACGGTCAGACCTTCTGCATCCTTGGGAACGATGAAAACGCTGATGCCCTTTGCTCCTGCTTCGGGATCGGTCTTCGCCATGATAAGATAGTAATCTGCAACGCCGGAGTTTGTGATCCATGCCTTGCCGCCGTTGAGAACATAGCTGCCGTCGGGCTGCTTTACCGCAACAGACTTAATTGCCGCAGCGTCGGAGCCGGCGTTGGACTCGGTCAGGCCGAACGCAAAGATCTTACCTTCGGCTGCGAGGGGGAGATAACGGTTTTTCTGCTCTTCGCTGCCGTGAACATAGATCATATCGGCCGCCAGCCAGTCTGCGTCGAGGAACAGAGCGACAGAAGCGCTGCCCTTTGCTATCTCATTGATGACGATCTCGCTCATAACAGCGTCGCCTCCGCCACCGCCGTACTGCTCGGGAAGGTGAATGCCCATCAGGCCTGCCTCGCACAGCTTTTTGTGAACTTCCCAGTCAAAACCGTTTTCGTCCATCCACTTGTCGCGGGGCTCAACCTCGTTTTTGGTGAACTCTCTTACCATGTCGCGGATCATGATCTGCTCTTCTGTGAACTTGAACATTGCCTTTTGTCTCCTTTACAATTAAAATTTTTAAAAGTGTTACATAACAGTATACGCTTAAAATTACGGCATGACGCATCTGTACACAACTGTAACTGTTTGAGTGACTCGGATGATTTAAAATCAGTCCTTTTACTGTGAAAAGAATAACATGGCTGCAACAGAGTGTCAACACAAAATGCGAAATGTTAATCTTTTTCGGCTTTCTGACATAGTCACATCCAAAAACTAACAAAATCAAGCAAATCTTATACAACAGTTACATCCGCAAATATGGTAAACAGATATATTGTGTTTTATTCTGTTATATTTTTGACTTGCCCTTTGTGAACAAATATTGAAAAAAGCCTTGATGATATGCAGATTTATATGTATAATAATCGCACAGATAATGTTGAAATGACGGAGAAACAGAATGTCAATAAAGAATGAGCTGATACTATCATATATAAAGGAACTTGACGCGGGCACAAAAATTTCTGTTCGGCGGCTGTCGGAGCTGCTGGATGTAAGCGTGGGAACCGTTTATAAGGCAATAAAAGCTGCCGAAGCACAGGGGCTTGTTGTTACTAAACCGAAGTCCGGCACATTTAAGATAGATTCGTGCGCCGCGGGCGAGGCTGAGCCCGTAAGTCTCAAACGGGTCGTAAAGCTTTTGGGACTTACGATGATAATAGAGCCTGCCGATGCCGACAGGATGATAGAGCGTATTATCATCTGCGACGGCGGCGAGGCGCAGCTTCGCAGAGCTTTGTCGAAGGAACCGAAGAATAATGTTAACGTTTTATGTATGGTCGGCGACAGACCGGATATGCAGACGCTTATCGTCGAGCTCGGCGCAAACCTCATGCTCACCGGCGGCGCAAGCGCGGCTCCGCTCACGCTTATCCATGCCGAGCGCGGAGGCCTTTCGGTCATAAGCGCACTTCAGGACAGCAGAACGATAATGATGTTGCTTGAAAAACTGAAATCCACCGCGATAGAAAGCACAGATGAGGCGCAGTCATGGATGAAGATGCCGCAGTATTTATACAGTAACGATGTCGTCGCCGACTGGCATAAGCTTTGCGAGGATATATCGCTTCAAACATATCCGGTGGTCGACGAGAAGCAGCGCCTGTGCGGAGCGCTTGACGTTCCCAGGGCATTTGCGGCAAACCCCTCGCAGCGTATCTCCGGCCTTTTGCGTCCGGGCGGTAAGTGTATGCACTTTGACTGCTCTACTCCCATGACGAGAGTGGCCGAGGAAATGCTCCTTTCGGGGAACAGCATTGCCGCCGTTACGGACGGAGATAAAGTAAGCGGTGTTTTGGATTCAAACGACGTACTGCGCTATTTTATGTTCTCAGGGCGCGACGGAGGAGCTCCGCTGTTTGAATCCTTCCTTGAGGTGACCGATGTGTCGGACTCCGATGAGGAGAGGTATTATAATATCCGGATCCCGAACAGGGGAGAGGCAGACCCGTCGGAATTTACTCTGCCTGTTGTTTTGACCGCGGCGCGGCGTCATGCGGCCGAGCTGCTGGGCGGCGGCTGCGTTATCGAAAGCGGAACGTTTTTCGCGTCAAAAACCATAGGAATACACGAAAGTCTCATGCTGTCAAGCAAGCTCACCCGCCGCGGTGAGCAGGGCTGCACGCTCGAAGAAGAGATATTTGACGACAGCTGCTCGTATACCAAGGCGATACTCATGTTTACGGCAAAGCAAGGAGAATGAGAAGATGTATATGTTTAGCGAAAGCCAGAAGGCGCTGAAGGATAAGGTCAGCCGCTTCGTTATGGAGGAAGTCATGCCCGAGGCACAGGAGCTCGACAGAAGCGGGGCTTTCCCGACGCAGCTGATAAAGCGCTGCGGTGAGCTCGGACTGGTCGGAAAGGAACTTATGCACGACGGCAGCTATAAAGCCTCGGATATGTGCGTTGTGCTTGAACAGCTCGCGCACGGCAGCGCATCGCTTGCGCTTGCGCTCGTTCCTCATGTCCTTGCGTTTGAAATCATGAATAATGTTGCATCAGAGTCCCTTAAGAACGAGGTCATCGAACCGGGCTATGGGCTCAATAAGCTGATCGCCTACGCCATAAGCGAGGAGAGCGGCGGTTCTGATGTTTTGGGAATAAACACAACGGCAATTCGCCTTGGCGACGAGTGGGTGATAAACGGCTCAAAATCGTGGATAACCGCCTCCGGCAAGGCCGACGGATATCTCATCGCCGCACGAACTGCGCTCACAGGCCGCAGCCGTGATATCAGCCTTTTCTATGTTGACGCTCAAGCCGAGGGCCTGACTGCCGACACGGGCTCGCCCATGATCGGTCTCAACAGCTGCCCCACGGGTCGTTTGAGCTTCAATAACTGCCGTATACCGGTGGGAAACATGATTGGCGAGGAAAACCGGGGATATGCGCTTTTGAAGCCTACGCTCCAGCTCGGCAGACTTGCCGTATCGGCGATCGCTGCAGGCATAGCGGGAAGAGCGCTCGAGCTTGCAAACGATTATTCGACCGCAACGGGCAAGTACGGCCGCAATCTCTCGTCATATCAGGGGATAGCCTTTATGCTCGCCGAAATGTACTCGAAGCTGTCGGCGTCAAGATGTATGATATATTGCGCGGCCGGGCAGTATGACGCTAAGGAGCGCCGTGCGGCTATCGACGTCGCAGCGGCAAAACTCATGAGCACGGAGCTTGCCTGTGAGATATGCAAAAGCGCGCGGCAGATACACGGCGCAAACGGTCTGTCCGCTGATTTCGAGGTCGATCGCTGCTTCCGCGACGCGCAGATGCTCACCATCGCCGAGGGCACCTCGGAGATATGCAAAATAATTATATCAAACGCGGTCATTAGCTCGGCAAACAGCGATCGCATATGATAAAAATGCAATAGAAATTGATAAATTTTGCACTTCCGGCATATATTTTTTAATTCATAAAAGCAGACAAGCTATTTGTCTGCTTTTTGCGTTTTTTTGATTCCGAAAGCTGTACGCACTTGACCCGGAAGCTGAACTCAGACTCGAAAATGTAAAAAACTCTTGACATTGTGCGATTTGATAAGTATAATGTCAATGTCAAAAGTTTTTTACAATTCAGTGCCTTGGAGGTGTGAAAATGAATGAAATAATTGCGGCAGTTATAATTATATTCTCGCTTCTGCTTTGCGTATTAGCCATAACTTCCATGGCTGCAATGTTCATTTCTATAAAAAAACGCGGAGATGAACGGCGAAAAATGATAGTTGAAAAATCATGTGCGAATACCTTGTTTATAACATTGATATACCTGGGTGTGACTTCTGTTCTGAAAATTCTGATGGTTTTTGCTGCTGACAGCGATTTTGATATCAATCCCATTACAACAATGACGATTATTTCCGTTATATATTTGCTTCAGGTTTGCTACTATAAGAGAAAATATGGAGATTGATATCGGTGAAAAATGTTATCAAATGCAAGAGGAAGGAAAACGGAATGTCGCAAGACGAATTGGCTAAAAAATGCGGCGTATCAAGACAGACCGTAAATGCAATCGAAAATAATAAATATGACCCTACTCTTTCGCTGGCGTTTAGATTGGCATACGAGCTCAAGTCAACAGTTGATGAATTGTTTGACCCGGAATGAAAAGGAGGAAATTCTATATGAAATATGAACTTAAAGGCGGTATATTCCCCATTGTCACATGCCATTTGGAAGATGGCGAGCAGATGATCACGGAAAACGGATCGATGGTGTGGCAGTCGCCTAACGTGCAAATGGAAACAAAAGGCGGCGGAATCGGAAAGATGTTTTCCAAAGCACTTTCAGGAGCGAGCATATTTCGCAATGTTTATACAGCGCACAGCGGAAGCGGAATGATAACGTTCGGTTCAAGCTTTCCCGGAAGGATAATTCCTATGGAAATTGAACCGGGAAAGGAAATGATTCTGCAAAAGCATGCGTTATTGGCTGCGGAGGCAAGCGTTGAGCTGGGAATACACTTGAATAAAAACCTTGGTGTCGGGATGTTCGGCGGGGAAGGCTTTGTTATGCAAAGATTATCCGGCAATGGAATGGCTTTTGTAGAAATAGACGGAGAATTGGTTGAGTATGAACTTTCGGAAGGCGAGCAGCTCATTGTTGATACAGGAAATATTGCTTGCTTTGAGCCAAGCGTTTCGATGGAGATCAAGCAGGTGAAAGGAATAAAAAATAAGCTTTTGGGCGGTGAGGGATTTTTCAATACGCTGCTGACCGGACCGGGCAATGTTTGGCTTCAAACTATGCCTATCTCAGGTATTGCAGATGCATTGAGCGGCTTGATGCCGAGCGAAAATTAAAATACGTCGCGGCTGACAGGCCGCTACCCTGCAATTTTGGCAGCAGTTCATGCAAACTGCTGCTTTTAAATTTTATATGTTACCAAAATGTTCTTGAATTTTCGCCTGCCAACCTCTATAATCAAAGTGAAGTGGCGCAAAGTGGTGTAAAGTGCATCGAAAATGCGCGAAAAACGGAGGTGAACACGTTGACGGGCGAATATAAGCACAGTATCGACAGCAAGGGGCGGCTTTTTATCCCGGCAAAGCTGCGCGACGAGCTTGGCGACGTGTTCTACATCACGCTTTCCATGGACAACTGCCTTTCTGTGTACAGTGCAGAGAGCTGGAGGGAGTTTTCCGACAAGGTGAACGCCATGAGCTATGTAAAGCAGCGCAAAATGCGACCGCTGTTTGCTTATGCGGCAAAGTGCGAGCTTGATAACCAGGGGCGAACGCTCATCCCGGCGCATCTGCGCGAATATGCAAATCTCAGCAAAAGCGTCGCAGTAATCGGCTGCAACAACCATGCCGAGATATGGGATGAGGATAGATGGGATAAATTATCCGAAAGCGAGATAACGCCGGAAAATATCGCGTCCGTTATGGACGAACTGGAGTTTTGATATGCCAAACGAAGCAAAGCACATATCGGTGCTTTTAAATGAATGTATAGACAATCTCAATATTAAGCCCGACGGCATATATGTTGACGGAACGCTTGGACTGGGCGGTCACTCCGAGCAGATACTCAAGCGCCTTGACACAGGCAGACTCATAGGCATCGACCGGGATGAAAGCGCCGTCAGGCGCACCGGAGAGCGTCTTGCGCAGTATGCAGGTAAAATGACGCTCGTTCACGGAAATTTCTGCGACGTTTCGCAGATACTCGATGAGCTCGGCATCGACGCGGTGGACGGGATGCTGTTTGACCTCGGCGTGTCGTCGCCGCAGCTTGATGAGGCAGAGCGCGGCTTTTCCTATATGAACGACGCTCCGCTGGACATGCGCATGGACAATACGAGCGCTCTTACGGCGTACACCGTCGTTAACGACTGGGACGAGACCGAGCTTACGCGCATCCTGCGCGATTTCGGAGAGGAACGCTACGCACGTCGCATAGCCTCGCGAATCATTGAGTACCGAAGTGAAAAACCGATAGAAACGACGCTCGAGCTTGTCGATATAATACGCTCGGCCATGCCCGCAGCGGCGCTGCGCGAAAAGCAGCATCCGGCAAAGCGAAGCTTTCAGGCGATAAGGATCGCCGTTAACGACGAGCTCGGCGCGGTGGACAGAATGATGAAAACAGCGCCGGACAGAATAAAAACAGGCGGCAGACTGTGCGTCATAAGCTTCCACTCGCTTGAGGACAGAATAGTAAAAACGGGCATAGCCGCAAGGGAAAACGGCTGCACCTGTCCGCGAGAGGCTCCGATATGCATCTGCGGCTTCAGGCAGACGCTAAGGAGCGTATACAGAAAACCGATACTGCCGAATGAGGATGAGCTGAATTTTAATCCGCGTGCGAGAAGCGCAAAGCTCCGTGTCGCCGAAAGGGTGTAGTATCTTTTGGGAAACTCCGGCTGTGAATATAAATATGGCTCGAAGCAAAAAAGAAAACGAGCTGCCGCCTCCGAGCGAAGATTGAAGAAGGCGATGCCGACTGCATTGACGCTTGTTTTTGCGCTTGTGATCGCCGCAATGCTTATTTTCTCTATTTTTGTGCGCGTTGAGCTTACTGAGGTAAACGACAAAAATTTAGAGCTCAGCAGTGAGCTTACCTCACTCAACGAGGAAAACCGGCGGCTGCGCATAGAGTATGAATTTGCACAGAACCTTGATGAACTGGAGGAAAATGCGAAGAACAGGCTCGGGATGCAAAGCTCTCTTCAACGCCGCGAACAGATGATAGATACAGAGCCTGAGGATAAGGCCGTGGTCATCGATAACGGATAAGCTGCATATTTCATGAGGTAAAAATATAGTATGTACTAAATATGTTTTTGCCGGGAAGGAGCAGCTATGCGCAAAACCGAAAGCAAAAAGACATTAAACAGCCCTAATCGGACTATGGCGCGCCGCACACTATTTCTCATGGCAGTGTGCGGCATACTTGCGTTTGTGGTACTCGCGGCGCGGCTTTATATCCTGCAGGTGCGCGACCATGATAAGTATGAGGAGCTTGCCATAAGTCAGCAACTGCGTGAGACCGGAAGCTCTGCCGAGCGCGGAACGATATACGACTGCAACATGAATATCCTTGCGATGAGCGCAAATGTTGACAATATCTATCTCAGCCCCGCTGAGATCGCCATCTATAAGGAGGACAGGGAGCTTATCGCCGATAAGCTGTCCGAGATACTGGGTCTTGACCGCGAGGATATACTAAAAAAGACCGAAAATAACGGCTCGTGGTATGTCACCGTTGCACGCAAAGTCGAAAAAGAGACGGCCGATAAGGTCCGCGAATTTAAGAACGAATATAAGCTCAAGGGCGTGCGCCTTGAAAGCGACACAAAGCGATATTATCCGTACTCGTCGCTTGCATGCCATGTCATAGGCTTTGTCGGAACCGATAACTACGGCCTTGACGGAGTAGAGGCACAGTATGATTCTGCGCTGTGCGGAACGGCGGGTAAGTATATGCGCCTTGCAAATGCCTACGGTACGGACCTGCTGTTTGACCAGTTCGAGGGCTATACCGGTGCCGAGAACGGCCGCGACCTTGTAACGACCATTGATCTGACGATACAGCATTACGTCGAGAAAACGCTTTATCAGGCGGTTGAGGATTACGATATCCAAAACGGAGCCGGGGCTATCGCAATGGATGTTAAGACAGGCAAAATACTCGCCATGGCTTCAATCGGAGGGTATGACCTTAACAATTTTTTAGATGTCAGCGATGAGGCGAAAAGTGCCATAGACGAAGCATCTACTCAGGAGGAGAAGGATCGGCTGCTTGCCGACGCTCAGCGCTTGCAGTGGCGAAATAAAACACTGTCGGATACATATGAGCCGGGATCGACGTTCAAGATAATAACGCTGTCAATGGCTTTAGAGGAGGGCAAGGTCAGCCTTAACGACAGCTTCTTCTGCGGCGGCAGCGTCAGCGTTCCGGGAAGAACGAATCCCGTGCGCTGCTGGAAGACGACAGGCCACGGCTCGCAGAGCCTCACTCAGGCCGTGCAGCATTCTTGCAACGCGGCATTTGTAAACATCGGTATGCGTGTCGGTGCGCAGACATTTTATAAATACTGCGACGCCTTCGGCTTTTTGGAACTCACGGGTGACAGCTCACAGCAGCTCACGGCTAAGACCGGCATCGACCTCGGCGGCGAGAGCGGCAGCATATGGTGGAGCGAGGATACCTTCTACAGCGAAAAGAACAAATCACAGCTGGCCGCGGCCTCCTTCGGCCAAACCTTTACCATAACGCCGCTGCAGCTTATAACAGCGGTAAGTGCCTGTGTAAACGGCGGCAACCTCATGCAGCCGTATGTCGTGGAAAGTTTACTGGACTCCGACGGGAAGACGGTGTATAATCATAAGCCGACAGTTGTGCGCAGGGTCATAAGCGAGCAAACAAGCAAAACCGTGTGCTCGATACTCGAGCAGGTCGTCGGCGACCCGAACGAGGGCACCGGGCGCAACGCGGCCGTCGCGGGCTACCGCATCGGCGGCAAGACCGGCACGTCCGAAAAGGTCAGCTTCGAGGCGCAGACCGGCAAAAAGGAATACATCGTGTCGTTTATAGGCTTTGCGCCGGCAGATGATCCGCAGATCGCGCTTCTTGTCATGCTCGATACTCCGGGCAGCGGGTCGGGTGTGTATGTCTCGGGCGGCCAGATGGCAGCGCCCACGGTGGGCAAGATGTTTTCCGATATCCTGCCGTATATGGGTATAGAGCCGGCGTATGACGATGATTCGGAAAGCGCGGATAAAGCGGTTCCGAAGCTTGACGGTATGAGCGTTGACGAGGCAAAGAAAACGCTTGCAGACGAGGGCTTTGACTGCCGCGTCATAGGCTCAGGCAGCGCGGTCACGGCTCAGCTGCCGCTTACCGGAACTGTCATTGCCGAGGGCAGCACGGTCATAGTATATGCAGATGCAAGCCCATCGGCGGCGCTTGAGACAATGCCCGGCATAAAAGGACTCAGCTATGAAGCTGCCGTTAAGGAGCTCAGTAAATATGGGGTATTTGTCCGCAGCAACACGGTTGTGCGCGATCCGGGCACTCAAAAAGTGCTTACACAGAGCGTTACGACCGGAGAGGATATAAAGCACGGAGCGGTCGTTGAGGTGACGCTCGTTTCTGATGATGAAAGCATACTCGGACGATACTGAAAGATATGAGGATGATGCACATATGAAATTATCGGAGCTTATAAAAAATGTGGAAGTAGCGGAGCTTGCCGCTTCGCCCGACTGCGAGATAGGCGGGATAAGCTATGACTCTCGTACGACGAAGCCGGGCGACGTGTTTGTCGCAATATCCGGTTTTGCGACCGACGGGTATAAATACATACCGTCTGCCGCCGAAAAGGGCGCGGCGGTCGTTATCTGTGACAGAGTGCCGCAGATAGAGATACCGTATGTTCTCGTCGGAGACTGCCGGAAGGCGCTCGCGCTTATAAGCCGTGAATTTTTCGGAGATCCCGCCGGTAAAATGAAGATCATCGGCGTTACCGGAACAAACGGCAAGACAACAACGACGTATCTTCTCAAGCATCTTCTTGAGAAGACGATAGGCGCCAGAGTCGGGCTTATCGGAACAAACGGGAATATGATAGGCGACGAGTTTATCCACACCGAGCGAACGACGCCCGAAAGCTTTGAGCTTCAGCAGCTTTTTGCACAGATGAATGAGGCCGGCTGCACTCATGTTGTTATGGAGGTCTCGTCTCATTCGCTGGTGCTCAGCCGTGTCGCGGGGATAGACTTTACCGTTGGAGCGTTCACAAATCTTACGCAGGATCACCTCGATTTCCACCATACCATGGATGAGTACGCACATGCCAAAGCAATGCTGTTCAGGTCCTGCCGTGTCGGCTGCATAAATATTGATGATTCATGGGCGGATGTCATGATGAAAGACGCATCGTGCAAGCTTATGACATATTCGGCCGAGGGTAAGGATGCCTCGCTTACCGCACGAGATATAAAGCTTTCGGCAAAGGGAGTTTCCTTCACGGCATGCTTTGACGGAAAGACCGAGCCCGTGAACCTTGCAATACCCGGACGCTTTTCCGTGTATAATGCACTTAATACCATAGCAGTCGGTCTTGCGCTCGGCATAAGTCTTGACGATTGCGCAAAAGCCATGGAAACGGCGCACGGCGTCAAGGGACGCATGGAGCTTGTTCCGACCGACGGCGACTATACAATAGTTATCGACTATGCCCACACGCCGGACGCACTGGAAAACGCGCTGAAGGCACTAAGAGCCGAGAACGCAGGGCGGCTCGTAGTTCTATTTGGCTGCGGCGGCGACCGTGACAGAACAAAGCGGCCAATAATGGGCGCCATAGCGGCAGATAACGCCGATTTTGTTATTGTAACGAGTGATAACCCCCGCACCGAGGAGCCGCAGGCGATAATAGAAGAGATAATAGTCGGACTTGAGGGTAAGAAAACAGAGCATGTCACGATATGCGACCGCGCCGAGGCAATAAGATGGGCGATTGACAACCATAGGGCAAATGATGTAATATTGCTTGCCGGCAAAGGCCATGAGGACTATCAGGTCGTCGGTCACGAAAAGCATCACATGGATGAACGCGAGATAGTCGCAGAACATATAGAGAAGAGGAACAAAAAATGACCCTTAAGCTGACACTTGCGCTGGTAATGGCATTTATAACCGCGGTCATAGTAGGCAGGTTTTATGTGCCCTGGCTCAAGAAAATCAAAGCAGGGCAGGAGATAAAGGAAAACGGGCCGACCTGGCATATGTCAAAATCGGGAACGCCTACGATGGGCGGCGTTATCTTCATAAGCGCCTGTACCCTCGTCTGCCTGACAGTGGGCTTTGACTCCATGCGCAGCGGCGACTTTACGCATATATTCGTTTTGCTTTTCGCACTCGCCTTCGGCGCCATCGGCTTTCTTGATGACTGGGAGAAGCTGCGCAAAAAGCAGAACCTCGGCTTAAGCGCAAAGGCAAAGTTCCTGCTCCAGCTCGTCGCGGCTCTCGTCTTTGTCCTCCTGCTGCGCAAAATGGGCTATATATCGACTCATCTTTATATCCCGTTTTGGAACGTCAATGTCTATATCCCCGAGGTGATCTACTTCATCCTCGCGGCGTTTATTATCGTCGGAACGGTCAATGCGGTCAATATAACCGACGGTGTTGACGGCCTTGCCAGCGGAACGAGCATCCCCGTATGTCTTTTCTTTGCGGCGGTGAGCTTCCTTTGGGGAGATAAGTATATGGCGCTCGGCATATTCGCCTCGGCGCTTCTCGGCGGGCTCATGGGCTTCCTCGTTTATAACTTTAACCCGGCTAAGGTCTTCATGGGGGATACGGGCTCGCTGTTTCTCGGCGGAGCCATAGCCGCACTTGCCTTTGCCTATGATATGCCGCTTATTCTTATAACCCTCGGCATAGTTTATATTATCGAGACACTTTCGGACATAATCCAGGTCACCTATTTCAAGCTCACTCACGGTAAGCGGGTGTTTAAGATGGCTCCGTTCCATCACCATCTCGAAATGGGCGGCTGGACAGGCAAGAAGTGGAAAGAAAAAGAGCTTTTTGCACTTTTTACTTCCGTGTCCCTTGTTTTTGCAATAATTTCATTCATAGGGATATATAATCGTTTCCAGCTCTGATAACGGAGGATGCGCCTATGCAGTACGGCAGTGCCGAGCTCAGGATAAGGGAAACGAAAGATAAAACGAAGCCCGCGGGAATGGACATATCCTTCCTCGCGCTTGTTATGATACTTTTGACTATCGGAGTTACGATGGTGCTGTCGGCAAGCTTTGCCAGGGCGTATTTTGATCCGGGCGGCGTTACCGGCGGAAAGCCGGCATATTATTTTGTCAGGCAATTTCTGTTCGCGGCGCTCGGCATTGCGGCTATGATAGTGTGCTCGCGACTGCCGGTCGGCTTTTATAAGCGATTTTCCGTGCCGCTTCTTGTTGCTGCTATAGTGCTGCTCATGCTTGTTCCCGTAATTGGAACGAACGCAAACGGAGCAAAGCGATGGATAGGTCTCGGCGCATTTACGATCCAGCCGTCGGAGATCGCGAAAATCGGTATAATACTTTCCTTTGCGTCTATGATATGCGCACGCCGCGGCAGGATGAGCAGCTTTCGCAGCGGCATATTGCCTTTTTCCGCAATACTTGCAGTGATCGTCGGGCTGCTGGTGCTTGAGCCGCATTTTTCCGCGTCCATAATAATCATCGCCATAGGGGGCGTAATGCTTTTCCTCGGCGGAGCGCGCCTGGGCTGGTTCATAGCGGCCGCCGTGGCGGCGGGCGCCGGCATAGCCGTGCTGCTGACCATGTTTCCGTATGCATCGACGCGAATAACGACCTGGCGCGATCCCTTTGCGTCCACCTCGGACGAGGGATATCAGATAGTCCAGTCACTTTATTCCATTGGCTCGGGAGGACTCACCGGTCTCGGCCTCGGGCAGAGCAGGCAGAAATATCTGTACCTTCCCGAGGAGCATAATGATTTTATTTTTTCCGTTGTTTGTGAGGAGCTCGGCTTTATAGGAGCGCTTCTCATACTTACGCTTTTTTCGCTTCTTATCATCCGCGGCTATTGGATAGCGCTTCACTGCGCCGACAGATACAGCTTCCTGGTTGCTGCGGGGATAACGACGCTTTTGGCCATCCAGGTCATACTCAATGTCGCGGTCGTTACCAATCTTGTGCCCTGCACGGGCATTTCTCTCCCGTTTTTCAGCTATGGCGGAACGGCACTTCTGATGCAGATGGCCGAAATGGGGATAGTGCTCAGCATATCGAGAAGCATACCGGCAGGACGTGTTGGAGGATAGATCATGAGAATAATATTTGCCTGCGGAGGTACGGCAGGGCACATAAATCCCGCACTGGCCGTTGCGGGGCGCATAAAGGAGCTTATGCCCGACAGCGAGTTTCTGTTTATCGGCGCTGTCGGCCAAATGGAGTCGGATCTCGTTCCGCGTGCGGGCTATAAGATAGAGACCGTACGAGTCAGAGGGCTCAGCCGTGAAAAAACGCTGGGCGGACTTTTCCACAATATAAGCGCCGCATGGCATCTTATACGTTCGACGATAAAAGCAAAGCGGATAATAAAGCGCTTCAAGCCCGATGTCGTGGTCGGAACGGGCGGCTACGTGTGCTTTCCTGTGCTGAAAGCTGCGTCGCAGCTCGGCATACCGACGGCTGTGCACGAGAGTAACGCAGACCCCGGACTTACGACACGTATGCTCTCAAAAGTTGTCGATATAATAATGCTCGGCTTTGAGGAGAGCCGCAAATACTATAAAAATCCGGAAAAGACTGTAGTTACCGGTACTCCCGTGCGCGGAGAATTCGGCGAATATTCAAAGCAGACCGCAAAGGCACAGCTCGGCATACCGATGGATAAGCCGCTCGTCGTCTCCGTGTGGGGCTCGCTGGGCGCGGAGAACATGAACGAGGTCATGTGCAGTTTTATTGAGCTTGCCGGCAAAAAGCCTGGCTTTACGCTCATCCATTCGGCCGGCATTGAGGGATATGAGAAAATGGTGATGCATTTGCGTGATACCGTTCCGGATTACGAAAAAAACGGTATGGACGTGCGCGAGTACATATACGATATGCCGCGCGTCATGGCGGCAGCGGACCTTGTTATGTGCCGTGCCGGAGCGTCCACGATATCCGAGCTTACATACATGCACAAGCCAACGATATTTGTACCCTCTCCGTTTGTCACCAACAATCATCAGTTCAAAAATGCGAAGGTAGTTGAGGATGCGGGCGGAGCCATTATCTTTGAGGAGGGGTGGTTTGAACCCAAGGAGCTTCTGAAGGCGGTCAAAGACATACTCTCATCGGATGACAAGGCAGAAAAAATGTCGGCTGCCATGGCAAAGCTTGCAAAGCCGGAGGCGACCGATATGATATGCGACAGGATATTCTCTCTCGTTGAGAAAAAAGGCAAATAACAAAAAATCACCTTGCAGCATAGAATGGCGTGATCAAAGTTCTTTCTGCGAGGTATTTTTATGGCAATATGGCATTGTAACGGAGGAAAACGCCTTGAGGGAGCGTGCTTTGTACAAGGGGCAAAGAATGCGGCACTGCCTATTTTGGCAGCCTCTATCGTATGTCCGATCGAAACGGACCTGCTCAACGTTCCGCAGCTGAGTGATGTTGACGTTTCACTGAGAATACTGCGCAGGCTCGGCTGTACGGCTCAGCAGCAGGGAAATGATGTGTACATAGACTCGCATTGTTTAAGCTCTATCGAGATACCGCAGAGCATGATGGAGAGCATGCGCTCGTCGATCCTGTTCATGGGTGCGCTTCTGGCGCGCTGCGGAGAGGTGCGCCTCACGCTTCCGGGCGGCTGCAAGCTCGGAGCACGGCCTATAGATATGCACCTTGACGCAATGAGAGCGTTAGGAGCAATAACAGAAGAGAGCGGATGCGGGATCATATGCAGAGCGCAGAAGCTTACGGGAGCTCAAATCCGCCTGCCGTATCCGAGCGTCGGCGCGACGGAAAACGCGATGATAGCCGCCTGTGCGGCGGAAGGAGAGACCGTAATAACAGGCGCGGCGAGGGAGCCGGAGATTGAGGATCTCCAGGAATACCTGCGCAAGGCCGGAGCGTATATATCCGGCGCGGGAACGGGTACGATAAAAATATCGGGCTTTGAGCCCGAAAGCCACGTTGGGCACCGTATAATCCCCGACAGAATAGAATCGGCGACATTTTTGTGCGCCGCCGCCTCCGCAGGAGGGGATGTTGAGCTGCGCGGAGTTGATTTGAGGCAATTTTCGCGCCTTCAGCACTTCCTAAAGCAGTCCGGCTGTGATATAATATCGTCGCGGCGCAGCGTAAGAATTATATCCGACGGTAAACTGAACTCCGTCGGAAGCATCTCAACAGGACCGTATCCGGAGTTTCCGACGGATATGCAGCCGCTTCTTATGGCGGCACTTTTGAAAGCAAACGGCAGAACCGATTTCGTAGAGAATGTCTTTGACTCGCGCTTCGGCCACGCAAATGAGCTCCGGCGCTTCGGCGCTGATATTTCCGTTGAGGGCCGAAAAGCGTCGGTGTGGGGAGTGCGCAGTCTGAAGGGCGCCGTCGTGAGCGCGGGTGATCTGCGCGGCGGCGCGGCAATGATAATCGCGGCGCTGGCCGCCGAGGGCGAAAGCCTTATAGTCGATCCGGGACATATTGCCCGCGGCTATGAACATTTTGACCATAAGCTCCGCTATCTCGGAGCCGATATATTTTTGGAGTTGTAAAATGGCGAATACAAATGACTATTACCGCAAGCGCGAGGATCCGTATAAGCCGAAACTCACGCGAAACGTGAATCGGCCGCTTACGTTTTTCCTTGTCATCGTTGCGCTTATTTTCATAATGAGCGTGTTCTTCAAGGTCTCGCGCATCGAGGTAAAGGGAAATTCTATTTACACTGCCGAGGAAGTGATAAAGGCTTCCGGCATCGAAAAGGGTGATAACCTGTTTTTTATTAACGGTATCGCCGCCGGAAGCCGCATTGCGGTAAAGCTTCCGTATGTCGACTCGGTTCAGATAAACCGCGGCCTGCCGAATCTCGTCATAATCGAGATTACCGAGAGCAAGGCCGTCGGCTGCGTGAGGGTTGGGGATGAGCTGTGGTCTGTAAGCAGCAGCGGCAAATTCCTGAGCAGCATAAGCCAAAGCGACAGCGAGCATATCGCCGTGATAAGCGGTATAAATGTTTCTGAAGCGGCGACGGGGGAGTATATCAAAGCTGCCTCCGGCGAGGAGAATAAGCTTGCCTATTTGACGGACATACTCTATCAGGTGCAGGCGCGCGGCCTTGTCGGCAAGGTCGCGGCTATCGACATGAGCGACGCCGCAAATCCGACGCTTGAGTATGACAGCCGCTTTTTGGTCAAGCTCGGAGCTATGGACAATACGGAATACAAGTTCGGTAAGATGCTTTCCGCCGTATCGCAGCTTTCGGCCGACGACGCGGGAACGCTTGATGTGTCCACGGGCGATAAGGTCGTTTTCAACCCGAATTAATACTTTGTTTACATAGCAGGGTAAAAATCTATTGACCTTGCGGCCAAAAAGTTATAAAATGTTACATATCGCGAAATACGACTGTGGCGCATGCCGCATCTTCAAATAACAGTACTGGAGGAAACAAAATGGATTTCAAAGCCGAAGTAGGTCCTGAAAATGTTGTAACTATAAAGGTCGTTGGTATCGGCGGCGCCGGTAACAACGTCGTAAATAGAATGGTCAAGTCCGGAACTCAGGGCGTTGAGTTCATCGCAGTGAACACCGATAAGCAGGCGCTCGCGGTGTCCAGCGCGGATCAGAAGATCCAGATCGGCGAAAAGCTGACCCACGGTCAGGGCGCAGGCTCCGATCCCGAGGTCGGCAAGAAGAGCGCGGAGGAAAGCCGCAATAATATCGCCAAGGCCGTTGAGGATGCCGACATGGTGTTCATCACAGCCGGCATGGGCGGCGGCACGGGCACGGGAGCCGCTCCCACTGTTGCCGATATCGCGCGCGAGGCCGGAATACTCACCGTCGGCGTCGTAACGAAGCCCTTCAAGTTCGAGGGTAAGCGCCGCATGGATCAGGCAAACGAGGGCATTAAGGAGATGCTCGGCAAGGTCGATTCTCTGCTTATCATCCCCAACGATCGCCTGAAGTACGCGACCGATCAGAAGGTAACTCTCGCAAACGCGTTTGAGATAGCCGATGACGTTCTCCGCCAGGCCGTCACCAGCATTTCCGACCTTATCAAGAACACAGGCTTCATTAACCTTGACTTTGCCGACGTTACCTGCATCATGAAAAACGCCGGCTTTGCCCACATGGGCGTCGGCCGCGCGGCAGGCAAGGGCAAGGCGGAGGATGCCGCCCGCATGGCAGTCGCAAGCCCGCTCATGGAGACCTCGATAAACGGCGCGCACGGCGTGCTCATCAACATCACCGGCTCCGAGGATATGGGCCTTGAGGATGTCGAGGCCGCCGCAAACCTCGTTCAGGAGGCTGCTCATCCCGACGCGAACATCATCTTCGGCGCAACCTTTGACGAGTCCATGCAGGATGAGATCCGTGTTACCGTCATAGCCACCGGCTTTGAGGAAGCGCCCACCGCGAAGCAGCCCGCTCAGCAGACGGCAGCCCCCAAGAAGGCAGAGCCCGCATTTGAAAAGCAGCAGGGCATGTTCACCGCGGCAAGCGAAAAGGCAGCCGAGAAAAAGTCCGAGGAGGCCGCAAAGCCCGCCGGCGAGGAAGACCCATTCGACAGTATCTTCAAGATCTTCAACGCAAATAATTAAA
>CALBGG010000064.1 GCA_937893605.1 uncultured Clostridia bacterium | reverse complement strand
ATCATGGCCTCCGTCTTTGAAAAGTACGAGCCGTACAAGGGCGATATCGCGCGCCGCAATACCGGATCTCTCATCGCGTTCGAGACCGGCGAGGCCGTTGCCTACGGCATATGGAACGCGCAGGAGCGCGGCGCGATGTTCATAACCCCCGGAACGAAGGTATATGCCGGCATGATCGTCGGCGTCTGCCCGAAGGCGGACGATGTCGCCGTAAACGTCTGCCGCACAAAGCACCTGACCAACACCCGCGCCTCCGGCTCGGACGAAGCTCTGCGCCTCATTCCACCCAGGCAGATGAGTCTTGAGCAGTGCCTTGAGTTTCTGGCCGACGACGAGCTTCTTGAGGTCACGCCGAAAAGCCTGCGCCTGCGCAAGAGCATCCTCGACCACGGTCTGAGAATGAAGACCGTAATGCGCAACAGATAAATTCAAAAAGCGCTCCAACAGGAGCGCTTTTTGTGCTATAATCACTATGGCTGAAATGTTACTGTGATGGCCGGCGTCTTCGATACCGGGCTGACGTAAAATGTGTAATGTAGGCGCCTCAATGCGTCTCTAAAAAAGAGGAGGTAAAGAGAATGAAGCTTGCAATGGCGCAGATGCGCATGACCGGCAGCGTGGAAGAAAATCTGAAGACCTCGCTTGAAATGTGCGAAGCCGCGCGCGGCTGCGACCTGCTGTTTTTCCCCGAGGTTCAGCTGACTCCGTTTTTTCCGCAGTATGAAAAGCGCGACGCGTCCGGCTATGCTTTAACGCCCGGCAGTGGGCCGATATCGGCTCTGTGCGATGCCGCGAAGAAAAACGGATATTACATGTCGCCGAACGTGTATCTTGAACTGGACGGGAAACGATACGATACATCGCTGTGGATAGACCCGCGCGGCGAGCTTCTCGACACCGCGAAAATGGTGCACATCGCGCAGGCCGAGCAGTTCTACGAGCAGGACTACTATGCCCCGTCGCCCGACGGCTTTAAGGTGTTCGACACGCCCTTCGGCAAGGTCGGCATAGTCATCTGCTTTGATCGCCACCTGCCCGAGAGTATACGCACCTGCGCCCTCATGGGCGCGCAGCTGGTCATAATCCCGACGGCGAACACGGAAGCCGAGCCCATGGAAATGTTCGAGTGGGAGGTGCGCGTGCAGGCGATGCAGAATCAGGTGTTCGTCGCAATGTGCAACCGCGTGGGGCTCGAGGGCGAGATGGATTTTGCGGGGCAGTCGATCGTTGTTCACCCGAGCGGCGACGTTATCGTAAAGGCAGATAATGAGCAGCGGCTCGTGACATGCGATATAGACCTTTCGGAATCCGAGCTCTGGCGCGGCAAAAGGCCGTATATCTCAACACGGCGCAAGGATATGTATCTATGAAAGATCTGATAAAAAGATTTGCCGACAAAACGTTTCTGCGCTTTGTGCTGGTCGGGATCGTAAACACGATCTTCGGAACGGCGATAATGTTCGTATTTTACAACGTTTTTGGCCTGAGCTATTGGCTCAGCAGCGCATCGAACTATTTTTTCGGCAGCATACTGAGCTATTTTCTCAATAAGTATTTCACCTTCCGGTATAAAAAACGCGATTGGAAGGTTGTCATGCGCTTTGTCGTGAACATCGGTGCCTGCTATCTGATAGCCTATGGCATAGCAAAGCCGCTTATAGCCGCTCTCATGTCAGGCTTTGCGGTGAGCATACAGGAAAACGTCGCCATGGTCTGCGGCATGGGTCTGTTCGTTGTGCTCAACTACCTCGGCCAGCGCTTTTTCGCATTCAAAAAGGAAGAATAGCATTTACGGCGCCCCGTTTCGGAGCGCCGTAAATGCTATCTCGGCATTATTGCCGTGTCGAATTCCGTCCACGGAAACGCCCTGGGCGGCTTAACTTTAAAGGTCATAAAGCGTCCGGTCGCCGGATTTGTGAACCCGATGCTGTACGACCACAGGGCAATATTGCAGCCCTCGTCGCGCCCGCCGTACTTCCTGTCTCCGACGAGGGGCATGCGGCGGTGCGTGAACTGTGCGCGTATCTGGTGCGTGCGGCCGGTGATGAGATTTATCTCGACCATGCTCAGTTCGCCGTTGGAACCGAGCAGACGATAGTCGAGCGCGGCCTCCTGCGAACCGCGGCAGGGCTTGTTCACTACAAAGGTCTTGCGCTGCTCCTTTGACCTGAGCAGAATATCCTCCATTCGACCCGAACGCTCCTGCGGAACGCCGTGAACTACGGCGAGGTAGGTCTTTTTGAACTCTCCCATGCGAATCTGCCGGCTGAGCTCCGAAGCGGTCTCGGGATTCTGCGCGAAGACCATCAGCCCGGATACGACCTGGTCGAGCCTGTGCACCGTGCGTATATCAGCCTCCGCGTTTCCCAGCGCCTCGCGCAGAAGCGAGGGCATACCGCCGGGCTCGTCGGTAGATATGACTCCCGCGGGCTTTATAGCGACTATTATATTGTCGTCATAATAAATAATATCCATAACCATACTTTATCGCAGCTTTTGAAATTCGTCAAGAGATGAAAGCCGCGTGCTTTTCACAGATATCACTCGCTCAGATAGTACCTGCGCAGACCCCTTGTGTGCCGGCCGTATTCTATCGCCTGCTTCGGGCAGCGGCAGATGCAGGCCATGCAGTGGGTGCAGCCGCCGCTCCAGACGGGCTTGCCGTTTTCTATGCGTATGCTTTTCGTCGGGCACATGGCAGCGCACTTGCCGCAGCCGATGCACTCGCTTGTTACACGGAATTTTTTGCTTTTTACGAACACGGGATAGAACGCGTCGTTTACAACGCCGCTGTATATCCTATCGATAAGCTTTATCGGCGGCTTGATGAAGTCCTCGCCTTTTGCGATGCTCTGCGCGAGAGTGCTCAGCCTTCCGTTTGCGCGAACAATGATCTCGGCCTCCTCCTTCGGCGAGGGCGCCTTGAACATGACAATGTAGTTTTCCGGCATCACGACCCCGGCGCAGCCCTTGAAATCGAGTCCCTTGCTGCGGCACCATTTTTCCGCGTAGCTTCCGGCATTGCCGATCTCGCTGCCGCAGGTCATGACAAAGTAAATTTCGCGTGAGCCGCGCAGCTCGGTTTTATTAAGCCAGTCTCGCACGATGCGCGGAACGCGCCATGCGTAGGTCGGCGTTACGATGACCCAGGGCTTTTGAGATTCTATGGGCGAGGTGTCGCCGTTGCGCAGACGGGAGAAAAGGTCTACAGCCTCATCGCCTATAGCTGCCGCTATTCTCCGCGCGGCGTATGAGCTGTTTCCCGTTCCGGTGTAGTATAAGATCATTGTTTGCTTCCTCCTTTTATCTTCATCTCAGATTATACACATGATCCGCCTTGACTTCAACGGAAAATTGACGCTTGATTTTCCGCGCCCGCGCGGCTAAAATAGCCGTATCACAGCGAGGTGACAGTATGAACATAAAAAGAAGCTGCGGCGTGCTCCTGCCGCTGTTCTCGCTGCCGTCGGAGCACGGGATAGGAACGCTCGGCAGGGCGGCGTATGAGTTTGCGGATTTTCTTGCCGAGGCCGGTCAGTCGTGGTGGCAGATCCTGCCCGTCGGGCCCGCCGGAAGCGGGGATTCGCCGTATCAGAGCTTTTCGAGCTTTGCGGGAAACGCGTATTTCATAGATCTCGACATGCTCGTCGGCGACGGACTGCTGACAAAAAGCGAGGTCAACGCGATCAAGTGGGGCGGCAGCGCCGAAACCGTCGATTACGGTGCACTGCGGAAAAACCGCATGCCGATCCTGCGTATTGCCGCGCGGCGCGGCCTTGCGCGAAAGGATGCGGACTTTGAAGCGTTTTGCCGCGACAATGCGCGCTGGCTTTCGGATTTTGCGCTTTACATGGCGCTCAAGGAGCATTTTAACGGCAGCGCGTGGTACGAATGGCCGGAGGATATCCGCCTGCACCGCATTGGCGCCGTGGAAAAATACTTCCGAGAGCTGCACGAGGACGTGAAATTTTTCTCCTATGTGCAGTATCTTTTCTACAGCCAGTGGAACGCCCTGCGCGCTTATGCGCGAGAAAAGGGCATAGGCATCATCGGCGATATGCCGATATACGTTGCGCTCGACTCGACCGACGTGTGGGCAGAGCCGGAGTTTTTCCTGCTGGATGAGCAAAATGTCCCCGTCGAGGTCGCGGGCGTGCCGCCGGATTATTTCAGCGCAGACGGGCAGCTTTGGGGCAATCCCCTGTACGACTGGGACGCTATGCGGCGCGACGGCTACGGCTGGTGGATACGCCGCGTAGATGGTGCGTCGAGGCTCTATGACGCGCTGCGCATCGACCATTTCCGCGCCTTTGAAAGCTACTGGGCGGTGCCGAACGGCGCTGAAAGCGCAAAGCAGGGGCGGTGGCGTTCCGGTCCGGGCATGGATCTTGTCGGCAGGCTGACCTCGTGGTTCAATAACGTCCGGTTCATCGCAGAGGACCTCGGCGTGCTCACGCCTGAGGTGCATAAGCTGCTGGCGGACAGCGGACTGCCGGGCATGAAGGTGCTCGAATTTGCATTTGATCCTGATAGCCTGAGCGATTATCTCCCGCACAGGTACAATGAAAATTGCATATGCTACGCCGGAACGCACGACAATAACACTCTGCGCGGCTGGATAGACGAAGAAAAGCCCGAGACGCTCGCCTTCGCGCGTGAGTACCTCGGGATAGAAAATAATGCAGACCTTGCCGACGCTATGCTGCGCGGCGGTATGCGCTCAAAGGCTGAGCTGTTTATCGCGCAGATGCAGGATCATCTCGGCCTCGGCGGGGGCGCACGCATGAACACACCCGGAACCGTCGGCGGAAACTGGGCATGGCGCATGATGCCCGGCAGTGCGACGAAGGCTCTTGCCGGTAAAATGCGCCGCATGGCCTATATCTACGGAAGGAGCGGCAAGGAATGAACGATATAAAACTGCGCATTGCGCGAACCTCGGATACCGCCGGCCATTTTGAATGCTTCAAAATGGCGTTTTGCAAAAAGCCTTGAAAGATAAGGTTTTTTATGCGGAGGCAGATGAAATTCGGGGGAGGGTCTTTTCTCGCTGCGGCTCACTCCCGCACCGCCACTTCACTGCCCCTCGAGTTCCCCTGCTGCGCGGATATTTTTCCTCAGCAGCAAAGGCTTTTTCGACAGACTGAAAAAACGGAAGTCATATGACTTCCGTTTTTTTATTTATAGACGACAAGCGCCATGAGCACCAGAGGCTCAGTTCCGCGGTTTGCCATCGAGTGCCCCTCGCCGTCGGGACAGAAGGCCGTGTCGCCCGCGTGCAGAGTGACGATGCTGCCGTTATCGCTGTACTCGCCCTCGCCGGAGAGCACGCAGTAGTATTCGCCGTCGCCCTTATGGACGTGCCAGCCGAGCTCGCTGCCCGGATCGAGTGTTACGACCGAGAACACTCTGCCCTTGTCGTAAAGCTCCGCCGGAGTTTCGATTATGCGCTTAAAGTGAACACTGCCGACGCCGCCGAATACGTTTTGACTCGTCTCGCGCTTGTGCTCGCCGTTTCTTATGATCATCAGTCGCTTCTCCTTCCGCCGATAATAATTAAGAATCTCATGAGCTGCGCAAGAGACACTGCCAGCGCCGCGACATAGGTCATCGCCGCTGCCGAAAGCACCTGCTTTGCCTGCTTGAACTCCTCGCCCTGCAAAAGATTCGTCTCTTCAATGGTCTTTAAAGCCCTTGATGATGCGTTGAACTCCGTAGGCAGTGTGACAAGCTGGAATATGGTAACAAGCCCGTACAGAGCACAGCCGACATACGCTATCATGACGAACACCTCGCCGAAGGATGATAGAATAAGGCCGAGGATTATCAGCGGCACCGAGAGCTTTGCGCCGATGTTCGTTATCGGAACTATCGCCGTGCGTATCTTGACGGGCGCGTAGTTGGTAGCGTGCTGTATCGCGTGGCCTACCTCATGGCAGGCAACGCCTATGGCGACTGTCGAGGTGCTGCCGTACACATCGTCCGACAGGCGCACAACGTTGGCCGAGGGGTCGTAGTGATCGGTAAGCGAGCCCGATATGTGTTCGATAGGCACGTTCGTAAGCCCGTTTCGGTCAAGCACCCAGCGCGCCGCCTGAGCGCCGGTAAGGCCGCGAGAATTGCGCGTGTTTTTGTATCGCTTAAATGTTGAGTTCACCCTTGAGCTTGCCCACATCGCAAACAGCATAGCTGGAAGCACAAGGACTATATATGTCCAGTCAATATACATGCTTTACATCCCCAGTTCTTCGTCAATGAGTATGATCTCGACCTTGTCCATGTCCATCATCGGCCCCCACAGGACGAGCATTGCGTTGCAAATGCGCTCTTTCGAGCGGCAGTCGTGGCACTTATCATCTGTTTTGCAGGGCGTTTTCGCCGGAAAACGTTTGCAGTTCTGCACCGCCGCGGTGTTGCGCGCACGGAAGACCGCCGACTCGAAGTCGGGGCAGATCTTGTTCGTTCCCGCGATGATATAAACGGTCTTGCGTCCGTAGACCTGACCGGCAAGGCGGTTTCCGCGGCCGTCGATGTTTATGATCTCGCCCGTTTCGGCGATGGCGTTCGCGCTCGAGATGAATACCTTCGCGGCGTTTTCCTTGTCCAGCGTCTCAAGTCCCGGTTCACGCCAATGCCAGAAAACCTCGTTGCCGTTATCGACAAGCTTATCGTACAGGCCGAGCTGGTCTACCGTTTTCGAGCCGCCGATGCCGACGCTCGTGTCCTTTATCTCACCGAGCAGGTATGCGCAGGCCTCGCCGCCGCTTTTGAAATGCCGCACAGAGAAGTGACGGGCTTCAAGATTCTTTATAGTTTTTTCAATGTCCATATGTAGCCTCCGTCAAAGTTATCTTATGACGGATATTATATATTAAGCGTATTTATTAATCAAGCCGCTTTTCAAGCTCCGCGACCAGCATACGGGCAGATTCCGCGAGCTCCTTTGCCGTTTCGGCGTCTTGCGCGTTTGCGGCGACTCGCACGGCGGCGGAGGCCGACAGGGGGGAGATGCGCAGCTCGTAATCCTTTCCGCGCAGGGTGAAGCCGTCAGAGTAATCCGCGCCGAGGTCGAGAAACGCGGCGCTTATGCTGTCCATGAGCCGCGCACGGTCGGCGCAGCGGCAGTCGGCATGCTCCATGCACTCGCACTCGGGGTCGGAGCACTCATACTGCTCTGCGGGCTCGAAGCCGCTGCCGAGCTTGAGCCTGAGCTTACCCGACAGCGCGTCGGCGCAGCATTCGTAATAGCTCTTCGGCGTTCCTATATCGCACCAGTAGCCGTCGCAGGGCACACCCAAAAGCTTCTCGCCTTTATCCAAAAGTAAGGGGAAAAGGTTCTTTGCAAAGTCAAATTCGGCGTTTTCGGGCACAAGCTCCATCGTGCGCGGCGAGATTATATAAATGCCTGTGTTTACGAGGTTTGTCACGACCTGATGCCAGTCGGGCTTTTCGATAAACGAGCGTATGAAGCCCTCGCGGTCGCACAGCGCAAGGCCGTAGCGCAGAGGCTCGGCTTCTGTACACAGGGCGACAGTGGCCGCAGGGCGGCGCTTTTTGTGCTCGGCAATGAGAGAGGCGAGGTCTATGTCGCAGACCGCGTCGCCGGATATGACAAGAAAATCCTCGTCTCCGTAAAAATCTTCGCAGTTTTTGACTCCGCCCGCCGTGCCGAGAGCCTGAGCTTCGACACGGTATGTGATGCTGACTCCGAGCCTCTCGCCGCTGCCGAAATAGCTTTTGATATCGTCCGGGCGGTATTTCAAGGCCGCGCAGATGTCGGTTATCCCGTGCTTTTTAAGCAGCAGGATTATGTGCTCCATTACAGGCCTGCCGCACAGCGAAACGAGAGGCTTGGGCGTGTCGCCCGTGACGGGCTTTAAACGCTTGCCTTCGCCGCCCGCCATGATGATTGCTTTCATAAATATCGCCCTCCCATGGATTATTGTTGCCGTCGGGCGCACATATATTCAAAGAAATCTCTTGACTTTAGCCGAAAAGTGCATTATAATACACAAGCTGAACATTTAAATATTGTTTGTACTCGGAGAAGTCGCGTAGTCCGGCCGAGCGCGCACGATTGGAAATCGTGTAACACCCATAAGGTGTTCGAGGGTTCAAATCCCTCCTTCTCCGCCATAAGTCCACCGTAATTTTGATAGAATTACGGCGGACTTTTTCCATGCCCGAAAACCGCTTGAAATAAGGCTTTTCGGCTGTTTCGGCACATGAGTGAACCCCTCTGTGGAGCAATTTCGCAGAGGGGTTTTGTGCGTTTTAAAGGGCTTGCGGACTTCTGTGTCGTTGTAATCGTTAAACGGCTGCACTTTAGAAGGTAATGTTCCCAGTGCCGCAAGCTGCATGTCGGGCTCGCCTTAAAAAATACCATGAACTACTTGCATTTTGCAGTCGGCAGTGCTAGTGCTATAATAATGCCATTATTGATAATGTCGTTATCGGTTAAGCAGGAGGTGAGGGCATGGCAAATAAGGATCATTCTCTTGACAGCGGTATCATCAAAGCCGCATATGACGAGTTCCTTTCCTGCGGCTTTCAGAAAGCTTCACTTCATAAAATAGCCAATAAAGCCGGTGTTACCACCGGTGCGATCTACACGCGCTATAAAAACAAGGATGCACTCTTTATAAGCCTTTTGCAGGATTTTTTCACGGTGATGGAGGAGGCGTTTTCCCCGGCGGCTGAAGAATACGCCAGAGCGAAGGAAAGCGGTCGGGCGGAGGATATAATCTGCGCCATCCACGCTGAGGAGAATGAATAGCCTAAAATATTCGGGCGGTGTTCACGCCCGTTTTTTACACCAGGCAGTTAGACACTGCTAACTAAAAAGAAAAGTGAGAACCATGATAGATTTTGAATTTGAATTCCAATATGCAGAAGGGAAATCCCACGTGCTTCGGCAAGCGGCCGGAAGTATTCCGGCGGGGGCGCTGCGTGGTGCTTTGCGGAGGCAGCGGATGCGGAAAATCCACGCTGCTGCGGTGCATCAACGGCCTGATCCCACAGTTTTATGAGGGAGATTTGAAAGGCTTTTGCCGCCTTGCGGGTAAGGACACAGACGGACTCAGTATTGGGGAGATCGGCGAGCTGGCAGCATCGGTATTTCAGGATCCCCGCAGTCAGTTTTTTACCGTAAACAGCTCCAACGAGGTGGCCTTCGGTCTTGAAAATCACGGCCTGCCGCAGGAAGAGATCCGGCGGCGGGTGGATGAGGCCTTCCGAATCTTCCATCTGGAGCGGCTGAAGGACCGCAATGTCTACGAGCTGTCCAGCGGCGAGCGGCAACTCATCTCCATTCTCTCGGCATGGGCAATGGACACAGATATTTTCCTTCTTGACGAGCCGACGGCCAACCTCGACTATGCAGCCACCCAGCAGTTGAGGGAGATCCTGCTGGCGCTCAAGCAGCAGGGAAAGACGCTGCTGCTCAGTGAGCATCGGCTCTATTATCTTACAGATATTGCCGATGAATATTGGGTCATGGCAGACGGCGAGATCAAAGGAAAATACACTGCCGCAGAGGCGAAGGCGTTCCCGGCGGAGCAGAGACGAGCGATCTCTCTGCGAACCCTTGACCTTGCGGAGATAACCGTACCGGAGAAGCTGCCGCTGCCGGAAAACAGCGCCGACGGTGCTTGACGTCTCAGATGTCCGCTATACATACGGCAGGAAGGCAGGAGCCACGCTCTCCGCGTCAGCTTTTTCGTCCGGGAGCATGAGATTGTCGGTCTTGTGGGGGCCAACGGATGCGGCAAGACCACACTCTGCAATCTCATGGCGCGGTTTTGGGATGTGCAGTCAGGCAGTGTGAGCCTTGGCGGACGGGATGTACGGGAATACAGCTACGACAGCCTCATCCGTAACTTCTCCTTCGTGTTCCAGCGGGTCTACCTGTTCTCGGACACGATTGCCAACAACATCCGCTTCGGCAAGCCCGACGCCTCCATGGAGGAAGTGCAGGCCGTTGCAGAATTGACCCACAACAAGACGGTCATCATGATCGCCCACCGGCTCAAGACCGTGCGCTACGCCGACCAAATTTTTGTGGTCGATCACGGCGAGATCGTCCAGCAGGGGACGCACGACGAGCTAGTCGCCGTGGACGGTCTCTACCGCCGCTTTGTTGTCGAGCGTAAGCGGGCTGCAGGATGGAAGGTGTGACAACTTCTGCCTACAGGTAAAAAATAACTCGTATCAGCACTTTGCCGATACGAGTTCTTTTACGCTCAGTTTGCTTTCCAACTCCGGTGATGAAGTGATTGCAGCAGCCGGCCGCCGGCCGCCATCAGAACAGCGCCGATCACAAACTGTACAAAACCTCTGGGCTGATTTTGGCGAAATCGGCGAAAAAGAGTAT
>CALBGG010000063.1 GCA_937893605.1 uncultured Clostridia bacterium | reverse complement strand
AAAGACAGAGGTTTTTTATGGAGCGGGCAACGAGACTCGAACTCGCTACCTCCACCTTGGCAAGGTGGCGCTCTACCGGATGAGCTATGCCCGCATACGGAACGAGATAAATAATACCACAAATTTCGGATTTGTCAAGCAAAATTTATCTCTTTCCGCAATATTTACTTATTATCGCTTATATCGCCGAAGCCTTTGCCGAAAACATTCTTGGCATCGGTTATGATAAAAAACGCATTTTCGTCGATGCTTCTTATTATCTTTCTGATATCGGCAATCTGAGTGCGCTTTACGACACACAGCAGCACCTGCTTATTCTTATGAGAATATGCGCCCTTGCCCTCGAGTATCGTAACGCCGCGGTGCAGTCTGTCGGTAATGTCCTCAATAAGCTGATCGCTCTTTTCGCTGATTATATAGCAGACATTCGAATTATCAATACCGTATAGGACAAGATCGATAACTTTGGAGACGACAAACATCGTTATAACGGCATACATTGCGCCCTCGACCTTTTTAAATATGATTGCAAACGCAAGTACTATAACTGCGTCCGTCAGCAGTATGAGCGTTCCAAAGTTTATATACGGAAACTTCAGACGAACAAACTTTGCAATTATGTCCGTGCCGCCGGTCGTAGCACCGGCATAATAAATTATGCCGAGGCCGAGACCTTTGACCGCGCCGCCTATTATGCAGGCAAGCAGCATATCGTTTGTCGGGCAGTATTTTACCAGCGCAAAAATGTCAACGAGAACGGATGACAAGAGCATTCCGACTAGAGACGCTATGATGAATTTTGTTCCGAAATGCCGCCACGCGATTATGAAAAGCGGAATGTTCAAAACGATGGTCATAACGCCGACGGGAAGCTCCGTCAGGTAGTTTATGATCATTGCGATGCCGCTGACACCGCCGACGATTATTGAATTCGGGTACAGAAAAAACTGAAATCCCGCAGCGAACAGCGCAGAGCCCGAAACTATAAGCGCATACTGAGCAAAATACCCACTTGCATTTGTTGTTTTCATAATGCCCTCCTCAGTCGATAAGCGACATCTGAGTCTCTCCCCTGTCCTCATCCTTAAGCAATGCTCCGGCAGCGGGCAGGCTTCTGACTCTGTAACGCGAAACATTTTTAATGACGGTATCCGCCAAAGGCGCTGCCGAAACAAGCTTATGATTTTTCTTCAGGTTCATGACCGCAACGCCCTGTGTTGTGCGGCTTGTTTTAAGCTGCAAAAGCGTTGTGTTGAAGACCATTGCACGGCCGTCGGAGGAAAACATCGCCATGTCTATCTCCTCGCCTATCATATAGACGGCGGCAAGCGGGCTCTTGTCGCTGTAAGCGTTTATGAGCTTTTTGCGGTTTGTTTTCGTCTCATAGCTTGCAAGATCAAGGCGTGCGACCTTGCCGTTTTCAAAGAACAGCAGCAGATTTTTGCGATAGTTTCCGGGGCATATGATCTCGAGCACCCGCTCGCCGTCATCCATGCTGAGCTTCGTCGGCAGATATGTGCCCAAAGCGGAGGCCTTGGTATCGTCAAAATCGGAAAGGCGCGTCTTGTACACCTGCTGGCGGTCAGTGAATACAAGCAGCTCTGTGCGATTAGTCGCCTCAAAGCTCATACGCAGCGCGTCACCGTCCTTGAACTTCTGCTCGCTGCTCATACGCAGTGACTGCGCAGTTATCTTTTTCAGGTAGCCCTCGTTTGACAGGAACACCGTCACCGGGTAATCCTCCACCGTTTCACTCTCGACATACTCCTCGATCTCGGAAGCATAGACAATGCCCGTTTTTCTCGGTGAAGGATATTTTTTTATTATTGCCTTGAGCTCAGAGATAATGATGCTTTTTATCTTCCTGCGGCTTTTGAGCGTCTCCTCAAGCTCGGCTATCGCATGCTCGAGCTCTTCAATCTCGGAGGTGCGCTTTAGGATATACTCTCGGTTTATATTGCGCAGCTTTATCTCCGCAACATATTCGGCCTGAATTTTATCTACACCGAAGCCCATCATTAGGTTCGGAACGACCTCGCTTTCAAGCTCGGTGTTGCGGATTATCTCGATAGCCTTGTCTATATCAAGAAGGATCATCTCAAGCCCCTTGAGCAGATGCAGCTTGTCCTTTTTCTTCGCAAGGTCAAAATACACGCGGCGGCGGACGCATTCAATGCGCCATGCCGTCCACTCACCGATTATCTCCCTGACGCCCATGACTCGCGGATTTCCGGCAACAAGGATATTGAAGTTGCACGGAAAGCTGTCCATAAGCGGAGTAAGCTTGAACAGCTTCTGCATGAGCTTTTCGGGATCGGCGCCGCGCTTGAGGTCGATGGCGAGCTTCAGACCGCTCAGGTCTGTTTCATCGCGCATGTCGTTTATTTCTTTGACCTTACCGGCCTTTATTAGCTCGGCTACCTTATCGACTATCGCCTCGGAGGTCGTCGTATATGGTATTTCGTATATCTCAACTATATTCTCTTTTTGCAGATAGCGCCATCTTGAGCGTACTCTGAAGCTGCCGCGGCCGGTATTATAGATACTCTCCATCTCGGCACGGTCATAGATGATCTCGCCGCCGGTGGAGAAATCGGGCGCCGGCATGGACAGAAGCAGGTCGCACTCCGGATCATGGAGGTACTCTATCGTTGCACGGCAGGTCTCTTCAAGGTTAAAGCCGCATATTTGGCTTGCCATGCCGACCGCAATGCCGGTGTTGCTTGAGACAAGGACGTTGGGAAAGGTCGTCGGCAAAAGCGCGGGCTCCTTCATGCTGCCGTCATAGTTATCGTTAAACTCAACGGTGTCCTTATCGATATCACCGAAGATATCCGCACAGATCGGTGAAAGCTTTGCTTCTGTATATCGTGACGCGGCATAGGACATGTCGCGCGAATAGACCTTGCCGAAGTTGCCCTTGGAGTCGACAAACGGAGTCAAAAGCGCGTCATAGCCCTTTGAAAGACGCACCATCGTTTCGTATATCGCGGCGTCGCCGTGCGGATTCAGGCGCATCGTCTGACCGACGATGTTAGCGCTTTTTGTTCTTGCGCCGCTTAAAAGTCCCATTTTATACATCGTATACAGAAGCTTTCTGTGAGATGGCTTGAAGCCGTCGATCTCCGGAATGGCGCGTGATATGATGACGCTCATGGCATAGGGCATGTAGTTTTGCTCAAGCGTTTCGGTTATCGGTTGCTCGAGCACCTCCGCACGAAGGCCTATGACATTGGGATTATTGAATTGTTTCTTTTCGTGAACCTGTTTTTTAGCCATAAATTATCCTTTCAGCGCTTCTTGCCCTTGGTTTTAGCGCCGGTTATGAGATTTCTCCTGCATTTCGGACAGTTGACCGCCTTGAACAGGCCGAGATATATGCGCTTGCCGCAGTGGGGGCATCTGCAGTATACGGCGATGACAATAAAAGCCGTGACGAAAAACGCAGTCGATATAAATGTCGATATGACTCCCGTCTGACTGCCGCTTGCCGCGATCCCCACCACGCAGAACACAAGACACATGGCCAGCAGGAATTTTACTAAGTTTCGAGCTTTATCAAATTTCATTTTAAATCCTCACTTATGAGATGTCGGCCATGTCCAGATACAGATAGCCGTTCTCGGCAATATGATTTTTTCGCCCTGCAAGATCATCGCCAAGCAGCAAATCGAATATCTGCGACATGTGCTCGGCCTCCTCTGGCATGACCTTTATAAGGCGGCGAGTCTCGGGATTCATCGTCGTCATCCACATCATATCCGGATCGTTCTCGCCAAGACCCTTGCTGCGGTTTATCAAGGCTTTCGCTCCGCCGAGGCCGGATACTATCTCTGCCTTTTCCTTATCGGAATATGCAAAATAGGTTTTTCCCTTACATTCGATCTCGTAAAGCGGAGACTCGGCTATATAGACATAACCCTCGCGGATGAGCGTCGGCACAAGGCGGTAGATCATCGTCAGTATAAGCGTGCGTATCTGAAAGCCGTCGACATCGGCGTCGGTGCAGATGATGACCTTGTTCCAGCGCAGGTTGTTAATATCAAAGGCGTTTAAGTCCTTCTGCCCTTTCGCCTGGACCTCGACTCCGCAGCCGAGGACCTTGAGAAGGTCGGTTATTACGTCACTTTTGAATATACGCACATAATCTGCCTTGAGGCAGTTAAGTATCTTGCCGCGCACGGGCATGATGCCCTGGAAGTCCGCATCGCGCGAAAGCTTACACGCGCCCAGCGCCGAATCGCCCTCGACGATGTATATCTCGCGCTTTTCGGGATCGCGGCTGCGGCAGTCTACAAACTTCTGCACGCGGTTGGCTATGTCGATGCTGCCGGAGAGCTTCTTCTTCATGCCCTGACGCGTTTTTTCCGCTGCCTCGCGGCTGCGCTTATTTACGAGCACCTGCTCGGCAATTTTATCCGCCTCGGGCTTGTTTTCTATGAAATATATCTCAAGCTTTTCCTTGAAGAAGTCCGTCATAGCCTCCTGAATGAAGCGGTTTGTTATGGCCTTCTTCGTTTGGTTTTCATACGAGGTCTGCGTCGAGAAGCAGTTCGTTACGAGAACCAGGCAGTCGGCGACATCCTGAAAATTAATTTTGCTCTCGTTTTTCTGATACTTGCCGATCTTTTTTATGTAGGCGTCGATAGCGTACACAAATGCGCTGCGCGCGGCCTTATCCGGCGCGCCTCCATATTCCAGCCACGATGAGTTGTGATAATATTCTATGGCCTTGACCTTGTTTGAAAAGCAGAAAGCGGCCGAGAGCTTGACCTTGTACTCGGGCTTGTCCTCCCTGTCTCTTCCGCGACGCTCGGCGCTTATAAAATAAGGTGAGGTCAGAGGAGAATCGTGAGCGATCTCTTTTACGTAGTCAAGTATGCCGTTTTGATAAACATACTCCGTTACGTCAAATTTATTACCGTTCTGATTGCGGAAGCGGAAGGTAACGCCGGCGTTCACGACCGCCTGACGATGCAGAATGTCCTTGAAAAACTCCTCGGGTATGTCAATATCCGTAAAGACATCGAGGTCGGGACGCCACTTTATCGTAGTGCCGGTCTTCTTACGGTCGGTCGGGCTTACGATAAGCTCATGACCCTTTTTGCCGACGACCTTGCCCTTTTTGAAGTGCAGCTCGTACTTGTTGCCGTCGCGCCAGACGGTGACATCCATATACTCCGACGAATACTGCGTAGCGCAGGAACCGAGACCGTTAAGGCCGAGCGAGTACTCATAGTTCTCGCCTTCATTATTTGCATACTTTCCGCCCGCATACAGCTCGCAGAAAACAAGCTCCCAGTTATAGCGCTTTTCTTTTGCGTTCCAGTCCATCGGGCAGCCGCGCCCGAAGTCCTCGACCTCGATGGACTTGTCGGCATAGCGCGTAAGCGTTATGACATTGCCGTAGCCCTCACGTGCCTCATCTATCGAGTTTGAAAGTATCTCAAACACGGCGTGCTGACAGCCGTCAAGCCCGTCCGAGCCGAAAATAACGCCGGGACGTTTTCGGACTCTGTCCGCTCCCTTGAGCTGAGATATGCTGTCGTTACCGTATCCTGCGGTGGTCTTACTCATTTAAAATTCCTCTCAAATACAATATATAGCGTAAAATTGCACACATTTTTAGATTATATACTATATAACAAAGCTCAGAAAAAATCAAGACATAGCAAAACGGAGGCAGATTACTTTCTGCCTCCGCCGTCGGATGAAATGCCTTTCGGCTTTTCCGGCTCGACGAAATTCAATGCGTTCTTATCGCCTGAGCAATAAGCCCCGGCATTTCATCCGGCGAGTCTTTCAGACTTCTGTCTCGGATGTTTCGTCTGTTTGTATTATATGAACCACAGCGGAATATAAACACGGCAAATTTTGGCGTTTAATTTATGCTTGCCCTGAATATAATATTACAAAGCACAAAGGAGATGTCTATCATGACGAGAAAAGAAGAAAAAAGACTCAAGGCCGAGTATAACCGCCGTCTAAATGAGTTGTGCGATATACGCCTGCAGCTCAGGCGTGCATACGCGGCATTTGACAACACGACAGATTGTGATATGATGGATGCATGCATTTATGAGATCAACGCGCTCAAGTCGAGATATAACAGCGCCGTTATCAATGTCAAAAATCTGATTTCGTAGGAGGATATATGGACGCGTTACATACCATATTGACCATAGTTATTGCCGTATTACTCATATGGCTTGTCATAAAAATCTTTGCGACGCCTATTAAATGGGCACTCAAGCTGCTGCTGAATGCTCTGCTGGGCTTTGTCATGCTGTTTATATTTAATTTTCTCGGCGGGTTTATCGGACTGTCCCTCAGCGTCGGCTGGATCAGCGCTATAGTTGCGGGCATTCTCGGCATTCCAGGCATAATCCTGCTTCTGCTTATCGAAAACTTCTTCATGTAAGGAGCGTAAAATGAAAAAACTGCTAAAGAAAATATACAGTCTATTCCTCCCTCACGGTACAAGAGCATTTTGGAAATACAGACGAAGGATTCTCTTTCCGAAAGGCATACAGAAGATATTTAAGCATTACTACTCGCTGAGGGCACAGTGGACGCTGGATAAGCTTAACTCCAGTATTCCGATAACCGAGTGCGTGAGCCCGTTTAAGGCTCCGCACGGGCTGTGCGGGATCTTCATATCCTATGGCGCACGGGTCGGAGAGGGCTGTACGATATTCCAGCAGGTAACTATCGGCTCAAATACTATTGTCGGCAGTAAAAAGCGCGGCGCGCCTGTTATCGGCGAGCGTGTTTACATCGGCGCCGGTGCAAAGATCATCGGCGGTATCACAATAGGAAACGATGTGCGCATCGGCGCAAACTGCATTGTTACCGAGGACATCCCGGCAAACAGCACTGTCGTAATGGAAAAGCCTCGCGTCATCACATGCGATGCACCGCGCGACAATACGTTTGTCTCCTGGGACGAATACAGCGCATCGCTCAAATAAACGTAAAACGGACTGCCATGCAGTCCGTTTTAATTTTAACTATTTAAGCAGCTTCAAGGCTTCCGAGACTTCCTCAAGCTTCATGCTGTGCGAAGCTTTGACGAGCACCGTGTCGCCCTTTTTTATAAGCTTCGGCAACTCGGCTATAAGTGCCGCGTTACTGTCAAAATGAAATGAGCTTATACCTTTTGCTGCACCGACGGTGTTTTTCGACATTTCGCCGACGCAGAGCAGAAGCTCCACTCCGTGCGAAACGGCATATCTTCCGATATCTGCGTGACGTTCGGCGCGGGCAGTGCCCATTTCGAGCATGTCTCCCAGCACGCAGACCTTGCGGCCGGGGCTTGCACACATGGAGTCTATCGCGCATTTGACCGAGTCGGGGTTTGCATTATAGCAATCGTCTATTATGGTGATATAGCCCGTATTCATGACATTAGCACGGCGGCCCACAGTCTCGTAAGATGCAATACCGCGTACGATCTCGTCGTCCGTGAGGCCGAACTTAATACCCACAGCGGCGCCCTCAAGCGCCGCATAAACCATATGTCTGCCATAGGCCGGTATCGAAACATGTATTTGCCGCGCGCCTGATATTATATCGCAGCTCTGCATTGCCGCACTTTCGACTGTGATATTTTCCGCTCTAACGTCGGCATTTTCGCCGAGTCCGTACAGCACCCTGTTTTGGCGGCAATCGCATTTGCTCAGAAGGTCATCATCCGCATTTAAAAACACAGTTCCGTCATTAGGCACATACTTTAGCATCTCGGTCTTTGCTCTGAAAACGCCGGGGCGGTCGTGCAGCCTGTCAAGATGAGCGTTCCCGATAAGAGTGTAAACAGCGTCGGTAGGCCGCACCATCTGCGCAAGGCGGCTCATCTCACCGAAATCGGAAATACCCATCTCTATCACCGCGGCCTCGTGCTCGGGCTCGATGCGGAATATCGTAAGCGGTACGCCGAGCTCGTTATTGAAGTTCTTATCTGTTTTCAAAACCTTAAAGCGCTGAGACAAAACGGCCGATATCATTTCCTTCGCCGTTGTCTTGCCGACAGAGCCGGTTATGCCGATGACGGGGATATCAAGCGTTTTTCTGTATGCCTCGGCAAGCCTCGCCATTGCCTTTGCCGTGCTGTCAACGACTATAAGGCAACCTTGAGCATCGGGCATATCATGCTCGACGATACAGCACGACGCACCGAGCCCGAAGGCTTTATTCACATAGTTGTGTCCATCGACGCGCTCACCGACCATGGCAGCGAAGGCAAAGCCGGGCTGCACATTTCTGCTGTCTATAACAAGTCCTGTGAGCTCGCGCTCGGCATCACCGCTGCCGGACAGCCTGCCGCCGACAATTTCGACCGCCCGCTTAACACTTATGCCCTTCATTCATACTTCTCCATGGAAAGCTTTATGATTTTTTCGCATATCTCGCCGAAACTGAGACCCTGCTCCCTGCCCATCTGCGGGATAAGGCTCGTCGGAGTCATACCGGGCAGCGTATTTGCCTCAAGGCAGTATATCTCACCGCTTGCGTTATCCATAAGAAAGTCCGCGCGGCAGTAAACATCGACCATAAGCGCTGCGTTCACGCGCTCTGCAAGGCGCTGGACTCGGTATGTATCTTCAGCGCTTAACGGTGCCGGGCATATCTCCTCGGTAAGGCCCGCCTGATATTTGTTTTTGTAGTCATACCAGCCGGCTTTGGGGATTATCTCGATAACGGGCATCGCCTCGCCGCCCATAACGCCGACAGTTAGCTCTCGCCCCTTTATAAAGCGCTCGACGAGAACATGGTCTTCGTATTTGAACGCAAGCTCAAGTGCCGCCGCGTACTCATCCTCGTTTGCGACCATGCTCGTTCCTACGCTTGAGCCGCCGCTGCATGGCTTAACGACACATGGGAAGCCGATATTTTTGACCTCTCCCCCATTTTCGAGCACTATGCCCTCGGGAACGGGTATACCGCTATGGCGCAGCATGATCTTGCTTATCTCCTTGTTCATAGCTATCGCGCTGCCGAGATAGCCGCTGCCGGTGTATTTAATTCCGTGCACATCGAAGGTAGCCTGCAATTTGCCGTTTTCGCCGTCTTCACCGTGCAGAGCGAGAAAGCTTATATCCGCCGCCTTGCAGATTTCAATGACGTTTTTGCCTATTCTGCTTCCGTCGCCATCGGCAATAAGCTTTGCAATATCGGGCGTTTCTTCATTAACGGAATACTGAATATCCTCCTGCTCACGCTCAAAAAGCTCGGCAGGATCGTCATAGCTTCCTTCATATCCGTAATAAAGATCGACCAGGACGACCTTATGGCCGCGCTCGCGCAGTGCACGTGCAACGCATGTGCCGCTTGTAATTGAAACATCGCGCTCGTTTGACAGTCCGCCGCAGACAACAGCAATTTTCATCTTTCCTACCTCCTGCAACAATTACCGATGATTATATCACAAGCACAGCCGGTGTTCAAATATATATTGAAAAAACATGGTGATGTGTGTTATAATTCATTTTCGTAATCTAAAGTAAGGTCGTTGTGTTTATGAATTATGTAGTGGTCGATTTAGAGTGGAATCAGGCAATGAGCTCAAAATCCTCCGTATTCAACAAGCTCCCCATAAAGCTCAGGGGTGAAATTATCGAGATCGGCGCGGTCAAGCTTTCGGAGGACATGCAGCCTGCCGAGGAGTTTACAATAGACGTAAAGCCCGTTTACTTTAAAAGGATGCATTATAAGGTCAAAAAGCTCACCGGCTTTGACAAGGAGCGGCTCGCTCTGGGTCACAGCTTCCCCGATGCCTTTGAGCAGTTTAAGCAGTGGTGCGGTGAGGATGTCACTTTCCTTACCTGGGGCTGTGATGACCGAGGCATTATGGAGCAGAATATAATTATCCATGATCTCGACTGGGACTGGATAAATTCCTGGATAAATCTCCAGCTTATTTATAATATGCAAACAGACGGCGACAAGAATCAGAAGTCGCTCGCAACGGCAATGGAGCACTTCGGCATTGAGCAGACGCGCGTTGCTCACGACGCCCTGGGCGATGCGTACAACACGGCGCTTGTGTGCTCGAAGCTCGATATGCAGCTCGGCTTTGAACAGTATGACGAGGCCAAGCGCTGCCTCAGCACCCGCCGCACGAGGCGCGACGGCGCCGATGATAACGCACACGACGCGCTGGAGCACCTTGTTTTTCCCGGCTATGCTTCAAAGGCAGATGCCTTTGCCGATGAAAAGCTCACAGCAGTTCCCTGCCCCAAGTGCCAAGGAGTGCTCGAATCGCATCGCTGGATCAACCAAGGCGATCAGCGATATATGAACATACTAAGCTGCCCTGACTGCGGAAACTATCTGGTAAGGCTCAAATTCCGCAAGCAGGAGGATAACTCGTGGTCGGCAAACAGGCTCGTTTATGAGGCAGATGACGGCATGATGGATTTTTACCGCAGCAAAGCCGCGCTGTCACGCCGCCGCGGACGCTGCCATTCGAAGAAAAAAGGCCGGCCGGCCGCAAAACAGTGACAAAAACTCCCGTCTGAGGACGGGAGTTTTTCTCATTTTCGTATTACTATATCGTCTTTTGATTTATAGATCCCATCCTCCGGGATGACACCACGCACGCAGGAGGTCGGATAGACGCTGGCTCTGCGGCCGAGCACCGTTCCCGGATTGAGAACACTGTTGCAGCCGATCTCGACACAGTCGCCGAGGATGGCTCCGACCTTTTTGCGGCCTGTTTCAATAAGCTCGTCACCGTTTTTTATGACCACGAGCGTCTTGTCACTTTTTACATTCGAAGTTATAGAGCCTGCACCCATATGCGCCTTGTAGCCGAGGACTGAGTCGCCTACATAGTTGTAGTGCGGGGTCTGCACGTTGTCAAAAAGAACGACATTTTTAAGCTCCGTCGAGTTTCCTACGACGGCGTTTTTGCCGACTATCGCACTGCCGCGTATAAACGCGCAGTGGCGCACCTGCGCGCCGTGGTCGATGATGCAGGGAGAGCCGATGTACGCAGAGGGAAAAACCTCTGCATCACGTGCTATCCATACGTTCTCACCGCGCTTTTCGTACTCCTCCTCCGGCAGCGTACTGCCGAGGGCTATTATGAAGTCGGATATATCGGCCAGCACATCCCATGGGTAAGTTTTACCCGCAAAAAGCGGAGCTGCTATGGTTTTGCTCAGATCGAGCAGGTCGTTTATCGTATACATATCATTTCACCTTGATAAGTCTTCCGCTGCGGCGCATCGCGTCAATTATATAGTCAACACACTCCTCGCACTGCTCATTGGTCTTGGCCTCAGCCATGACGCGCAGAACGGGCTCCGTACCGCTTTTTCGCAGAAGAATACGCCCGTCCTCGCCGAGCTTTGCCTCCATGTCGGCAACGGCCTTTTTTACCTCATCGCAGGCGAGTGTTTCGTCCTTGTCTGTAACGACGACGTTCTTGAGCAGCTGCGGATACATTACGACAGGCGCTGCAAGCACTGAAAGCGGCTGCTTGCTCTCGCACATGGCTTCCATGATCTTTATAGCGGTCAGTATTCCGTCGCCGGAGTTTGCGAGGCGGCCGAATATTATATGACCCGACTGCTCTCCGCCGAGGATATAGCCGTTTGCGCGCATATTTTCGGCAACGTACTTATCGCCTACTGCTGTTTTTTCATAGCCGATGCCCAGCGCGTCAAGAGCCTTATACAGTCCCATATTGCTCATGACCGTTGTGACGATCTTCTTTTCGCCGAGTATGCCGCTGTCGCGCATATATTTGCCGCAGACATATAGAATATGATCTCCGGTTATAACATTGCCCTTCTCGTCGACAGCCAGGCAGCGATCGGCGTCGCCGTCGAAGGCAAAGCCGACATCAAGCTTATTGTCCAAAACAAACTTCTGCATCTGCTCGATATGTGTCGAGCCGCAGTTTACGTTTATATTAATACCGTCGGGATTATTGAAAATAACGTAGGTATCCGCACCGAGAGCGTCGAATACGCTTTTGGCCATCATCCACGTCGAGCCGTTTGCGCAGTCAAGTCCGACCTTTTTGCCTTTATATGAGCGCGTTGCAAGTGAAATAAGAAAGCCTATATAGCGATTGCGGCCGGCGGAATAATCGATCGTACGGCCGATCTTCTCACCCGTTGCGTAAGGCAGGCAGTCCTTTTCGCCGGCGTTTGCCCTGTCTATGTATGCCTCGATTTCGTCAAGAAGCTCATCGCCCATTTTTTCACCCTTGCCGTTTATGAGTTTTATGCCGTTATCGTAATAGGGATTGTGGCTCGCCGATATCATAATGCCGCAATCGAAATCATCTGCGCGAGCAACATAGGATACGCTCGGCGTCGTAGTGACATGCAGAAGATAAGCGTCAGCGCCAGAGGCCGTCAGCCCCGCGCACAGAGCCGACTCGAGCATGTAGCTTGAGCGGCGCGTGTCCTTTCCGATGACTACTCTCGCCTTTTTATCCCTGCCGTAATACCAGCCGAGATACCGGCCTATCTCAAACGCGTGCATGACGGTCAGGTCGACGTTAGCCTCGCCTCTGAAGCCGTCGGTGCCAAAATATTTACCCATTGCTCTCTCCTCGGTTTATTTAATCTTTTCAGCTGCTTCCTCATCGAGCAGAAGCGTCATATTCATATGCATCTGAAGCATCGCCGCCGGAACGTAGGTAGTCGTTTTACCGTAGACGAGCTGATGTATTATTTCCGCTTTTTCGCTGCCGAAGGCAACAAGAATGACGTTTTTAGCTTCACATATGGTTTTAAGTCCCATCGTCACGGCCTTGTCGGGTACGTTCTCTGCGCCGCCGAAAAGCTTTGCGTTCATCTGCTTGGTTTTATCCGTCAGAAGCACACTGCGCGTATATGAATCGTATGGCGTGGCCGGCTCGTTAAAGCCGATATGGCCGTTTGTGCCTATGCCGAGAACGGCAAGCTCAAGTCCGCCGCAGCTCTCGATCTCGGCGTCGAATTTATCCGCATCATCCGCGGTGGGCGTGAATATATTCGTTATACCGACTTTGGAATAAAGCTCATCGTTCAGGCGGTATGCGCAGGAGCGCTTATCGCCCTCTTCAAGTCCCTCAAATTCGCAGACGGTAAATGCCTTGCATCCGGCAAGCTCCTTTACATTCATTGCCGCAAGGGCTTGATAAACACGCTTTGTCGTTCTGCCGGCGGCAAACGCCATTGCGCAGCCGGGGTGAGCTTTGGCATGGTCTGCTATCATGGTCGCTGCAATTTCGCTAATTTTATCTGCGCTGTTAATAATGATCTTCACAATGAAACATCCTTTCCACATAATTTATTCACCATCGGCAAAAATACCGATGGAGGCGATATGTTTGGCAGTTATATTTATCCGCACTGTAATACTGTATTTCGCAATACTGATTTCAATGCGAGTTATGGGCAAGCGTCAGCTCGGAGAGCTTGAGATCTCCGAATTTATAGTTGCGGCGCTCATTGCGGATCTTGCCGCAACGCCGCTGCAGGATATCGGCATACCGCTGTTAAACGGACTTTTGCCGATCATGATAATGTTCTGCCTTGAGATAATAATCGCCGGGCTGAACATGAAAAGTCTCAGACTTCGCAAATTCATCTACGGCAAACCCGAGATAATAATACGAAACGGAAGGATTGACCGCAACAGCATGCTCCGCAACCGTTTTACAATAGACGAGCTCATGCAGGAGCTGCGCGCTCAGGGGCAGACCGGCACAAGTCAGGTCGCCTACGGAGTGCTTGAAACAAACGGTCAGCTGAGCCTCATACTCATGCCGGCAAGTCAGCCCGCGACA
This sequence comes from uncultured Clostridia bacterium, assembly GCA_937893605.1. Classification (GTDB taxonomy): domain Bacteria; phylum Bacillota; class Clostridia; order Oscillospirales; family Oscillospiraceae; genus F23-B02. The sequence goes on along the minus strand of CALBGG010000063.1, from coordinate 17,010 downwards.
GCATGCATGCTCGGAATAAGCCCCGAGGGTACCGGATATGCGCACATCATCATAAACGACGGAAGGATATTGGACAAAAACCTTGCTCTTCTCGGCCGCGACAGACGCTGGCTGGATAACGAGCTTAAGCGGCGCAGCATAAAAAGCGCCGACGATGTATACATTCTCACTCTGTCCGAGGCAGGAAGCGTATTCTGCCAAACGAAGGAGGCATAGCGTGAAAAAAGAGATCATCGCCTCAGTGCTGCTCCTGCTTGCATTCGCAGGCATTTTATGTAACATCCGCGTTAACGAGCGCATCGTATCTTCACTCATTGACGAGGTTGACCTATCATACGAAAGCCTCAAAAGCGGTGACGACGCCAAAGCCGCACGGAAGCTCGACGCCGCCATCGAGCACTGGCTCAGTCTCGACGGCTACACGCATATCTTCATCCGCCACAGCGAGATAAACTCCACTACCGACGCGTTTTACGGCTTTAAATCAGACGTTTGCGGCGGCGACACCGACGCTGCCGAGGGCTCATACGGGCTTTTAAGGGAGACTCTTCACTCCCTAATGACAATGGAGCGCATAAGCCTCGGCAGTATTTTTTAGAGGCGCTTTTAGATTCTACCACAATGGCTGTCGGGTGCCGGTGTCGATACTTGAGATATTATTTATCGCTCAGGAGCTTTGTGAGCTCATCCATGAAGGTATTAATGTCCTTAAAGCTGCGGTAAACGGAGGCAAATCGGACATAAGCGACCTCGTCGACGAGCTTTATACGATTCATAACCATTTCGCCGATCTCTACGGTGCTGACCTCGCGCTCAAGCGCGCTCTGAAGCTCCTGCTCGATCTCGTCGGCTATCTTCTCAAGCTGAGAGAGCGTTACCGGGCGTTTCTCGCAGGCACGAACCATACCGTTTATGAGCTTTACTCTGTCAAACTGCTGACGTGAGCCGTCTCGCTTGACAACGACAAGCGGCAGATGCTCTATAGTCTCATAGGTCGTAAAGCGCTTCTGACATGCCAGACATTCTCTGCGGCGGCGAATGGTAGTTCCCTCCTCTGCCGGTCTGGAGTCTATAACCTTGCTCTCAAGAAATCCGCAAAACGGACATTTCATATATTTATCCTCCGAAGCTTTAAATTTCTCTAAATCAATATTATATCACAATATGCTGTATATTGCCACTGTTTTTAAAACGAACTCGAAAGGAAGTCCTCGCGGCTCATGAGCGCATTGAGAACCGGTAAAAGCGCCTGCGCGGTCATCTTCTGTGGCAGATTCATCGTGGCAAGAAGCCTTACTCGCTTTGCGGCGCTGTCGGGCTTTCCAGTAAGCCCTGCGGCGTACATATCGGCCATTGTTATGCCGCCCTTTCCTGCCGTCTCTTCCCCGTCGATCGTAGCTCCGCAGCGGCGCAGCGCCTGCATGATGATATCAGCGCTCATTCCTTCAACGCCGAGCTTGCCTTCCTTCGAGGCTTTGCTTTTGCGGCGCTCCTTGCCGAATACTTCGGGCATATAGGCATGCTTTAAAAGCTTTGGGTCAACGCAGCTTTTAACAAAATTGCGGATAACTATCCCGGCGCCGTCGGGGTCTGTCATAACTATAAGACCGCGCTTTTCGGCCAGTGTGCGCAGCAGCTGCTGCTTTTCCTTATTTTTAAATACACCGAAGCCGCTCGTTTCGACTATAACTGCATCGACGACCTGCGAGAGCGTATTCTTATCATATCTGCCCTCTACAACGATTACCTCGGAGATTCTATGCATCATCTTCACCTGCCGCTATGCGCATGACACATTCCTTCAAAAGCTCTGTTGGCTCTGTTTTGCTGCTTTTCATTGCATAATCCGTTTCCGCGCACAGCTCCACGGCGCGCTTTATCTGCGATGTTGAAAATCGCCTTGACGCTGCAATAAGTCTGTTTGCCATAAAATCATAGCGCAGGCCGAGCGTTTTCATGACATAGTCCTTTGTAAGGCCATAATCTATGGCTACTCGCGCCGCGTACATTTTGCGCATTTGCCCGCCGACTATGGCAAGGATCATGGTAGGCTCGTTATTCTTATCGGCAAGCAGCTCTCCCAAAAGGCGCATTGCAGCGTTGTTTTCGCCCTTTGCCAGAGCCTCGGTCATGTCAAAAACTACCGCCTCGGGGATATGGTGAGCAACCGCGTCGACGTCGGCCTCGGTCACCCTGTCGCCCTTTGTATAGGACGCGATCTTGTTGATCTCCGGTATAAGTCCATTCATCAGCTCGCCGCTTACGTTTATAAGCCGCTGGACTGCATTAAGCTCTATTCCTTTGCCTTCGGCTGCAAAGCGGCGGATTATCCATTTTATAAGTATATCTCCGCCCTGAGCCGTGACGCATATCTCTTTGCCGTTTTTCTGAATTGACTTATACACCTTCAGTCGCTTATCCGGCTCAAAGCCGATTGGCGCCATGAAAACGACCGTGCAGTAATCGGGGATGTCGGCAAGGATGCCGCTTATCTCATCGCTTTCCTTGAGCTTATTTATATCGACTCCTCGAACCTCGACGAGACTGCGCTCAGACAGAAACGGTACGCTGTCTACAGCTTCCCTTAACGCAAGCGCCGAAAAATCGTGCTCATCGAGCCTGCGATAGCTGAAATCATCGGTCTCGCTCGTTATACACAGCTTTTTTATCTCTTCGAAGAATCTGTCGGCAAGATAGTCTTCCGGCCCCCAAATGAGGTACAGTCCGCCCGGCCCCTCGGCACGGAGTGCACTGACACTTGCGTTATAATTGAATTTTTCGTCGCGTTTCGTTTTCTTTGCCATCTAATCACCCGCCGCAATATGCAGCACTATCCTGCCGAGCTTATCTGTGCGCAGGACATTGACATTATATTTTTCAAGTATATCGAGTGTCTCCTGAGTTGGATGCCCGTATCTGTTGTAGCCTGTCGATATGACCGCCGTTTCCGGGTGCATCGCCGTGAGCAGCTCAGCGCTCGTTGAATACTTAGAGCCGTGGTGCGGAACAATGAGCAGCTCCGTTCCCGAAAGGTCATGCTTGCGCACAAGCTCACGCTCTACCGCCTTTTCGACATCGCCGGTCACGAGCATATTGTAATCGCCTATGCTAACGGTTGACATAATGCCGCTTTCATCACGGGCTCCCAAGTCGGAGCTCTCATAGACGGAAAGGCGGATATCTCCTGCGGTGAAATCCGTGTCTTTTGCTATGTAAACTATACTCGTCCCGTTTGCATCGGCAGCGGCGCTTATTCTCTCAAGCATGCCGTCGCCGCTTGTGTCCTCGGCGTTATCGGGGATAATGATGGTTTTCACATTCATGAGATTCATAAGCCGCTCAACACCTGTGGCATGATCGGTGTGCAGGTGCGTCAGCATGAGATAGTCGATGTCGTATCTTCCGTTTGCACGCAGGTATGACGAGAGCATACTGCCCGCGTTTTGCGTAACGCCGTAGCTGCCGCAGTCGATAACGACGGTGTTCTCACCCTCAGTCACGGCAATGCACTGCCCGTTACCTACGTTCATAACGCTTATCGTTCCCGTGTCTGCGCGCATATCACGATCTGTCAGCCAAAACACGCCGCAAAGCAAAACTATACACGCCGCTGTAGGAATCATGAAGCTGAGCTTTTTATATCTGCGTATGACAAAATAAGCTATAAACAGTGCGTAGGAGCTGACAAGCCACCATGGTGCGTACTTATTCTCCATATAAAGCGCCGTTATCGGAAGTTTCGCCGAATATTCTACCACACTGGCTATATAGCGCACAAGGCAGGAAAGAATATTTGCAAGCCACATTGCCGGAGTCGGCAGTATAAGTCCGATAACGCATAGAGCAAAGCCGCCAACAAACAGGAGCGATATCGCCCACAGGCAGAGAATATTCATTATCGGCGCAAGAAGCGTAATATATCCGAAATGCGCCGCCATAAGCGGACACGTGAACACAGTAACGGCAAGCGAGCTTGACAGCGTTGCGATAACATACCTCATCGGTCTCTCAAGTGTCCTCGGCGCTCTTAGCCTTGAGCTTAAATATTCATATATCGGCTGAGAGAACAGGAACATTCCGGCTACCGAGCCGAAGGATAATTGAAGCGCGACGCTTCCGGCCGAAAACGGATTGGATAGCAGTATGAGAGCAAGGGCAAATGACAGTGTTGTCGCACGATCGTTTACCCTTCCGAATATCGGCGCGAGCATGGGGAGGCTTATCATTATGCCCGCTCTCACCGCCGACGGAGGCGAGCCGACCATAACGACGAAAAGCCACACAAGTGCTATGCAAATTATCGACGATCTGCGGTTTTTGCCGAGGATGCTCTGAAGCACGCCGACAAAGAAAGCGACGTGCATGCCCGATACCGCGACGACGTGTGCAAGTCCCGCGACGTTCATTGATGCGTAGAGCTTATCGTTTTGATAATAATCGTCCTTATAGCCTGCAAGAAGAGCCTTCATAAAAGGCGCTGTATCTTCCGGGAAGAGTCTGCCTATCTCATTGTGCAGGGCGTTGCCTATTATCTTCGGCAGATACAGGAACGATCCCGTCCAACGGCCGGTCTTTTCTATCTTCTCCGAAGTATAGCCGCTGAGATAAACGCCCTTTGATATGTTTGAGTCCGTATCCTCGCCGAAGCGCTCGGTAACGCTTCTGAGCTTGAGCTTTACGCGTATCTCGTCTCCGGGAATAAAGTCGTATTCCACATTTGAATAGTCAATAATAAGAGCGTCTGCATTCGGGAGCTTATCGCCTGTAATTTTCACGCTCAGCAGCGTACAGCGGTCACGCACATCCGGATAGTCGGTCAGTCTTGCCGTCGTCGCAATTTCTTTATCCGCATACACCTCGCACTTATCGACTGTCTGCGTATTGTGGAGCCTATAGTGGCCAAAGCCGACTGCCATAAAAACCGCAACTATAATAAGCCGCGTGCGCATCCTGCCGCGAAGCAGCAGTGCCGCCAGAATAATAATAACAGGCAGCATGAGAACCGCCGCAAGGCTCTCGCCCGAAAGCAGATAGTGCGACAGAAACACCGCGGCGCAATATCCAATTGAAGCGGCACATAATGTGCGTACTCCTCTCATACTCAGAACCTCTAATGTGCAAAAAAGCAGCGTATTGCTGCTTTTTTACTGTATCATCTAAACTTACGCCATGCCCTCTGGCAGCTTTTTACCGCCGAGAAGATGGAAATGCAGATGCTTGACGGTCTGACCGCCGTCCTCGCCGCAGTTATTCACAACGCGGTAGCCATTGGTGAGGCCTTCGCTCTTTGCGATCTTTGCAATTGCCTCAAAGCACTTGCCGACAAGCGCGGAATTATCAGCGTTTATCTCGTCGGCACAGCAGATGTGCTGCCTGGGAAGAACAAGAACATGCACCGGCGCCTGTGGATTTATATCACGGAACGCAAAGACGTTCTCATCCTCATAAACCTTGGCCGAGGGTATTTCCCCAGCTATTATTTTGCAGAATAAGCAGTCGCTCATCTATCTTACCTCCTTTTAAAGTCCGAGCTTTTCGGCGACGAGATCGTCGACTATAGCAAGTGCGTTATCCATCTTGAGAACCTCTGTGCCGCCGCCCATGGCCGAGTCGGGCTTGCCGCCGCCTTTGCCGCCGGCAACGGCAGAAACCGCCTTGACGATATCGCCGGCCTTGATTCCTGCCGCCACGGCGTCCTTGCCGCAGCAGGCTGTGAACGTGACCTTGGATTCATTCGCTGTTGCCAAAACGGCGATGATCTTCGGGTCCTTATCGCGCAGGAAGTCGCCGATCTTTCTGAGGTCGTTTGCGTCAAGATCCGTGCGCGTTGCGGTCAGAACATCAAAGCCGCCTATCTTTTTGGCCGCAAACAGGAAGCGTTCGACATCGCTTGCAAGTATCTTGTCCTTCATCTTTTCGACCTTCTGACGCAGGTTCTTGACCTCACTGACAAAGCCCTCGGCCTTCGTGATAAGCTCACTCGGCTTTGCCTTAAGGCTCTCCGCCGCACGGGCAACAGTCATGTATAAATGCTTTGCCATTTCGAGATATTTCCTGCCGGTCACAGCCTCGATGCGGCGAACGCCGCTGGCGATGGAGTATTCGCTCGTTATGTGGAACATGCCGACCTTCGCCGTGTTATCAAGGTGCGTACCGCCGCAAAGCTCCGTGCTGTAATCGCCCATTTTGACGACGCGCACAACGTCGCCGTATTTTTCGCCGAACAGTGCGGTAGCGCCGCTGTTTTTGGCATCCTCAAGGCTCATTTCGCTTACGGTGATATCAACGCCGTCGAGCACTGCATTATTAACGGCATCCTCTACCGCAGCAACCTCCTTGGGTGTCATAGCCTCAAAGTGAGTGAAGTCAAAGCGCAGCGTATCGGCATCGACTAGCGAACCCGCCTGATGGACATGATCGCCCAGCGTTTTCCTTAGCGCGGCGTGCAGCAGGTGCGTTGCAGAATGCGCACGCGATATCGCCTTGCGGCGCTCGGGATCGACGGAGGCCACGACCTCCTCGCCGACGGATATCGCGCCGGACTCGCATACGCCGTAGTGCAGATATTTATTGCCCTTATCTTTTTTGACGTTATTGACGATAAATCTTGTAAGCTGTCCGTGCTCGACATCCTCGAGGCTAAAGCCGATCTCGCCCTTATCGGCGAGCTGGCCGCCCATCTCGGCATAGAACGGAGTTTTGTCCATAACGATGATGCCCTCGCACCCCTCGCTTATCTCACCGGCGAGCTCATCGCCGTTTACAATAGCGAGAACCTTTGCCGTATCGGTTAGCTTATCGTAGCCTGTAAACTCCGTCGGGGTAGCGTCAAGGCCTAAGTCTATACCCTCCCAGCCGAGATCTCCGAGCGCCTTTCTTGCCTCGCGGGCGCGGATGCGCTGCTCCTCCATGAGTGTCTTGAACTCGTCCTCGTTAAGAGTCATTCCCTCGTCAACGAGCATTTCGGCCGTCATATCCACAGGGAAGCCGTAGGTATCGTAAAGCTTGAATGCGTCGGCGCCGGAGAACACGTTCTCTCCCTTTGCCTTGTGCTCCTCAAGCAGGCTGTTATATATCTGCATGCCTGCGTCGATGGTCTTTGCAAAGCTGTCCTCCTCGCTTTTTACGACGCGGGTTATATATTGCTGCTTTTCGCGAAGCTCGGGGTACTGGCACTCGTTTTCATGAATAACAGTATCGATTATGCTGTAAAGGAATGGCTCGTTTACGCCGAGGAGCTTTCCGTGGCGGGCGGCTCTTCTCAAAAGTCTGCGCAGAACATAGCCGCGACCCTCGTTCGACGGAAGTATGCCGTCGCAGATCATGAATGTCGCGCTGCGGATATGGTCGGTGATAACGCGCAGGGATACGTCGCGCTTTTCACTCTCACCGTAATGTGCGCCGGTGATCTCGGATACCTTGTGCGTGATGTTCATTACGGTATCTACGTCAAACAGGGAATTTACGCCCTGGCAAATGACAGCAAGACGTTCGAGTCCCATGCCTGTGTCGATATTTTTCTGCGAAAGCTCGGTATAATTGCCGTGTCCGTCGTTATCAAACTGTGAGAAAACGTTGTTCCAGACCTCAATATAACGGTCACAGTCGCAGCCGACGGTGCAGTCGGGCTTGCCGCAGCCGTATTCCTCGCCGCGGTCATAGTATATCTCCGAGCAGGGGCCGCAGGGGCCTGCTCCGTGCTCCCAGAAGTTATCCTCCTTACCGAAGCGGAATATCTTTTCGGCAGGTATGCCGATCTCATCATGCCAAATGTTCCATGCCTCATCGTCATCAATGTACACTGAGGGATAAAGTCTGTTAGGGTCAAGACCTACCCATTCCTTGCTGGTGAGAAACTCCCAGCTCCATGCGATAGCCTCATGCTTAAAGTAATCGCCGAAGGAGAAGTTGCCGAGCATCTCAAAATAAGTGCCGTGGCGCGCGGTATGTCCGACGTTTTCGATGTCGCCGGTGCGGATGCACTTCTGGCAGGTGCACACACGCTTGCACGGCGGTATCTGCTCGCCCTTGAACCAGGGCTTCATCGGTGTCATGCCCGCATTTATGAGCAGGATGGATTTATCGTTCTGCGGTACCAGTGAAAAGCTTGGCAGTCTCAGGTGACCCTTGCTCTCGAAAAAGCTTAGGAACATTTCTCTTAATTCGTTTACTCCGTATGCTTTCATATATCTTCTCCTTTTCGCTATATCTTCTTGATGCGTCTGAGTATCGACAGGCGGCTGCACGGTACCGGCAGCCTCATTTTTATCGTCATCATCGCGTGCGGCGTCGTTTCTATCGCTTCGCCGTCGGCGTTTTCCATGTATTCGACCTTAAACGGTATCGGTTCTTGATCGTTTGTCATAAGCTCGACCTCGTCGCCGAGACAGAAGCGGTTTCGCTGTGTCAAAACAGCGTTTCCGTCACTGTCGCACAGCTCAACGACGGCGCAGACCTCAGCATCGGAATAATAACTTGTCTCCGAATAATGCTGGCCGGGATCCCCGTAGTAAAAGCCGGTGCAGTACGGCCGGTGACTGAGCTTATCGACCTCGTCGCGCCAGATTCGCGGAAGCTCTTCCCCTCCCAGCGCGCAGTCTATCGCATGGCGGTAGGCGTTCGTTACGGCGGCCGCGTAGTAGGCAGATTTCATTCTGCCTTCTACCTTAAAGCTCATAACTCCGGCATCAATGAGCTCGGGTATATGATCTATCATGCACATATCGCGCGAGTTCATGATGTACGTGCCCTTATCCTCGGTGATATCGAAATATTCTCCGGGGCGTTTTTCCTCGACAAGGCGGTATTTCCAGCGGCAGGGCTGCGCGCATGCGCCGCGGTTCGCGTCGCGGCCGGTCAAATAGTTCGACAGCAGACAGCGGCCGGAAAACGATACGCACATTGCGCCGTGAACAAAGGCCTCTATCTCAAGCTCCTTGGGCGTATTTGCGCGTATCTCGTATATATCGCGCATCGGCGTTTCACGTGCGAGCACTATGCGGCTTGCGCCCATATCGTACAGAACGCGCGCCGTTGCGCTGTTTATGACGCCGAGCTGAGTGCTGACATGGCGCTGTACGTCTGGCGCGTATTTTTCGGCTGCCTTCATAACGCCGAGGTCTGCTATTATAAACGCGTCTACTCCGGCGTTTTTCGCTTCCTTGAGAAATTCGGGCAGAGCCTTGAGCTCATCCTCGCGCGGCAGAGTATTGCATGTCAAATGCACCGCAGCGCCCTTATCGTGCGCCATTTCGCAGGCCCGGGCAAGCTCTTCAATTGAAAAGTTGCCAGCAGAGGCCCGCATTCCAAAGCGCTTACCTGCAAGGTAAACGGCATCCGCGCCGTAGTGGAGCGCCATGCAAAGGCGCTCCATGTCACCGGCGGGAGCGAGAAGTTCAACTCGTTTATCAGCCATAATTCTGCGTTGCGACAAAGGCGTTAAACGCGTCGGCACTTGTAAAGAATTCGTGCCGGCCGGTCTCTGTGTTGAGAGCATAGTACATATAATTTGTGCTGCTAGGCTGCAGAGCCGCCATTATGGCTGTGATACCCGGGTTACATATAGGAGACGGCGGCAGGCCCTTCCTTATACGAGTGTTATAGGGACTGTCCTTTGCCAGCATCTCCGCAGTAGGCGCCCCCTCATGATCGGGGTATTCATAAAGTGTCGTTGAGTCTATCTGAAGCGGCCAATCCTTTTTGAGGCGGTTGTATATAACAGACGCAATGGTGTACTGCTCGGTATCGTTTGCCGCTTCCTTTTCGATCATGGACGCAATGGTCACAATCTCGCGCATGGTGTAACCGCTTTCCTCCTGCCATTCGAGCATTTCGGCCGTCATCTTATAATGGAATACTTCGAGCAGCTTATTTATAGCCGTTGCGGCGGGCATACCCTCGTAGAACTCATAGGTATCCGGGAACAGGAAGCCTTCAAGCCTGCTCGCGTCACCCTTCTCCGTTCCCTCGAGAAATGAGTAGTTAAACGTTGAATTTGCCGCGGCATCCATAAGCTCGTCGTAATCACAAACGCCCTCTGCATCGAGCTTCTTGAATATCTGGCGCATGGTGTAGCCCTCTGGGAAGGTTATCTTTTTCGTGACCATTGCGGCCGAGCCGGAGGTCATTTTCTTTACAAGTGCTTTATAGTCATATATAGCCTTAAGCTCATATGTTCCGGGGTCTATCTTCTCGTCGGCATTATACACGGAGCCGAAGAGCTTAAAGAGCCATTTATACTTTATTATGCCGTTATCCTTGAGCTGATCGGCAACATAGTTCATATCGGCATAATGCACCTTCTTTGTTTTTGTGTTGCCGTCATCGTCAGTGACCTCTACCTCTTTATAGGTAAAGCTGTCCTTATCAAGGGTGATCTGCGCGACGGTATCCGAGGATTTAAAGCCCAAAACATCCGTCGCCGCCGCCCACGCGAGGCAGGCCAAAATGATGCTGACGCTTATTACGAACAAAAAGTACAGAGCTCCGCCGGCCAGACCGCTTTTGTTTTCCTTCTTTGCGGCTGCCGCCGCATTCGGTCTTGACTGAGCCGGCGCCTTTTTCTGCGTTGGAGCCGCCGCAGTCTTTTTCGGCTTCCCGTCCGGTTCTTTCTTCCCGAAGAGCTCGTCAAAATCTGTTTTCTTATCAGCCATAGATGTCTCCTTTGCCGGTTGTAACCTGATTTGCCGTTACGGCATAATATACAGCAGACGCAGCGTGTGCTGCGCTAAACGCGTGATAAGCTTCGTGTCATGTGTCCGCCGCGCGGACCGAATTGCGTAATTTTAAGCGCGGGGAAAGGTAAAATATATATGTTCTGCAACAATAACAACAGCTGCATCTGGATTATTCTCATACTCATAATTTTCTTCTGCTGTGGCAATAACAGCTGCGGCTGCAGCAACGGCTGCGGCGGCAACGACTGCGGCTGCGGCTGCTGAGGATGCACGGGGGCTCTGAAAAGAGCCCTTTTTAATTTCAGTCCGTTAAAACGAGCGATACCGCGATGTCGGTTTTCTCCGCCGGTAACTTATCCTCAAGCAACCTGCTTCTGCAAAGGCAGATGCTGAAGCATTTATACTTTGCAAGATAGCGGTCATAATACCCCTCCCCGTGGCCAAGGCGATTGCCGTGCCTATCACAGCACAATGCGGGAACTATGATTACGTCGTCCGCTTCCGGTCTTACTGGCCGCTTCACAGGCGGTTCCGGTATCCCGAATCTTCCTGGCATCAGCTCAGAAAGGCTGTTTAAAAAATAAAACTCCATAGCGCCGCCATTTCCGCTCACGGGGAGCGCAACACGCCTGCCGCTTTTTAGAAGTCTCTCAATGAGCTTCACGGTCGATACCTCTCGGCCGACGCTGTGATATAAAAACACCGTACAGGCATTATTAAGCTCTTCAAGGCATAAAAGCTTATTCAATATCGCCTCGTCGCTTTCGCGGATATATTTATCCGAAAGATTTTCTATCTCTACAAGCTTTTGAAGGCGGATTATTTGCTTTTGCTCACAAAGCGGACTTGATGATAGAGTATATCTCTTCATGCTTTTCGTCAATTTCGCGCTCGACGCCGTTTTTCATAAACGGTATGCGCGTCCAGCCGTAGTAATCGGCTGCCTTATCTGCGACTCGCAGGCAGTTTTCAAGATACTCAATATCCTTTTCGTGAATATCCGCCGAGGTGTGTGTTTTCTCCTGGCGGTGTTTCATTCGTTTAAGCGAGGTCTTGACATCGACGTCGAGGTAAATGACAAGATCGGGCTTGGGCAGGCCGAGCTTTATATACTCGAAGTCATACAGCCATTCAAAAAAGCCGGGCAGCTCTTCATTTGAAAGCTTTGCGCCCTGGTGAACGGCGTTTGAGGTCGTATATCTGTCCGACAGGATAAATCCGCCGGAATTATATGCGCCGCCCCAGTCTGTTCTGTAGGCTGCGAAACGGTCTACAGCATAAAAGGTCGAAGCCGCATAAGCATTTACATCGTTCGGACTTGAGCCGAATTCACCGCCGAGGTACATTCTTATCAATGCACTGCTGTCATTATCATAGCGAGGGAATACGATATGGTGATAATTTATTCCCTCAGCTTCAAGGCGGGCGCATACGCGCTTATAATGCGCGGACTTGCCGCTTCCGTCGATACCCTCAAATACGATAAGCTTACCCTTTTCCATTGAATAACTTCCTTATCCGTTTTATCCACGCCTTGATTATGAAAAGCGGCAGGCGCGCTATACGCTTAAAGCGCCACGGTTCTTTAATGCAGCGGTACAGCCACTCGGCATTCATTTTCTGCCACGCCTTCGGTGCGCGCATAACGGTTCCGGCGAAAACGTCCAGCGAGCCGCCGAGACCCGCCATAAGACCTACATCGAGCTTCGGCGCGTTTTCCGCCATCCAGAGCTCCTGCTTGGGAGCTCCGAGGCATACCATAAGAAAATCTGGCTTTACGGCATTTATTTTCTCGACGACGGGGCCGTCCTCTTTGAAATATCCGTCGTTTGTTCCGCAGACATTGAGTCCGGGGAAAAGCTCCCGCATTTTTTCGGCGGCAGCCTCGGCAACTCCGGGCTTAGCACCGAGCAGAAAAACGCTTTTGCCGCTTTGGGCGGCATATTTAAGGATTTCCTCGCCTATCTCTATGCCGGGCAGTCGCTCTTTAAGCGGAGTTCCGATGATCTTCGCCGCCTTCACAACGCCGATACCGTCCGGTATAACGATATCCGCATTGCATATCGCAGCATGCAGTCCGGGGTCTTCCCAGGCAGCCATAACTATCTCGGGATTCGGCGTGACCATATATGCGCTGCGATGCTCGTCAATGAGCTTTTTGCACATATCTATTGCATCTTCCCGCGTCAGATCATCGAATCCGACGCCCAAAACATCTATTCTACTCAAAGCTGACTGAACACCTTTCCGATCTTTTCGTTTATAACAAGATCCGCTTCATCGTCATACGGAGTACTGCTGAGATTTACGAGAGCGAGCTTATTTCCGCGGTAATAGTTTATAAGTCCCGCCGCGGGGTAAACATTCAGACTCGTTCCCCCGATTATGAGCACCTCAGCCTCGGATATAACGCGGACAGCCTCTGTGATTACCTTTTCGTCCAGCGGCTCTTCGTAAAGCACGATGTCCGGGCGGATAACTCCGCCGCAGGTGCAGTGCGGAACGCCTACGCCGTGATTCATCTTATCTGCCGGATAGGGCTTGCCGCACACAGAGCAGTAGCTTCTCAATATGCTGCCGTGCAGCTCAATGACATTTTTGCTGCCGGCCGCCTGATGAAGCCCGTCAATATTCTGAGTGACAACCGCGCGCAGCTTGCCCTTTCGCTCAAGCTCGGCGAGCTTCAAATGTGCAGCGTTCGGCTTTACCCCGTCGATAACGAGCTTTTCCCTGTGGAAACGGTAATACTCCTCGGGATAGCGGACAAAAAACGAGTGGCTCAATATCGTTTCGGGAGGATACTTCCACTTTTGATTGTACAGGCCGTCGACGCTGCGGAAATCGGGTATCCCGCTCTCCGTCGAAACGCCTGCTCCGCCGAAGAATACAACATTGTCACTGTCGTCTATCCATTTTTTCAGCTGCATTATTTTTTCGTCCATAGCGCACACTCCAAAGTTGAGTCCTAATCGGTTTATTATACTATAATTACTGTATCTAATCAAGCAAATATTGTTCAATTATCGCCGCAACGCCGTCGCTGTCGCAGTCGGGTGCGATAACGTCTGCAAGAGCCCTGACGGTTTCGCTGCCGTTTGCCATAGCGACCTTGAGTCCCGCCGCCTTGAGCATCTCCTCATCGTTTTGAGCATCGCCTATTGCTATGCACTCGGACATATCTATGCCGAGTGCGGCACACAGCGCCCGCAGCCCCTTTGCCTTGCTCACGCCGCTCGCGTTTATCTCAAGGCATCGGGAAGACCGGCATGTAAAGCTCACCGGCAGAGTCTTTATCTGCTCATACACGGCATCGGCCTCGCCGTCCTGCGCGAAGAACAGATTGAGCTTTTCTACGGGCTTGGGATCAGCCATGAACATGGCGAACACATCGTCGACAAGGTTCATTCCCTGCCTGTATATCGGCTCATACGCGCTAAGGCCGAAATCGGCGCAATTATCGACGCACCATGCGCTGCTGTAGGTCTTATCGTCGATGAAGAATATCGGCATGACGTATCCCGCGGCGCGCGCGGCAATGTATTTGACCGTTTCGGGATCTATCGTCTCGTAGCTGAATTTTTTGCCTGTGTATGTATCAATAACGGACGCGCCAGCGCCCGTCACCGCGTAGCGCATACCGCGCACCTGATCAATATACGGCTTAACAAGGCTAATGCTGCGCCCTGTAGAAAACGCCACTATCTTTCCCTGCTCTATCGCCTTTTCCATAGCGGCAACCGTTTTGGGCGTGAGCTCCTTTTTTGAGTTTAAAGCCGTCGAATCCATATCGGCGGCAAGCAGTTTGTACTTCATTTTTCTTTACCTCTGCTCCTGGCGTAGTAGAAAATATATTGCTGGGCAAGCCCCGCGTAGTGCCCGAGCGACTCCGGTTCGAAATCCGGCGGAAAATTTTCCTTCAGCGCGCGCTTCATCCAAACATCTATGGGGAACGCCTCCATGTGCCAAAGTCCGAACAGCACAACGCAGTTGGCTACCTTTTCGCCGACTCCGCGAACTGTACGCAGAGTCTTTATCGCCTGCCTGTAGTCACAATTTTTCAGCTCTTCAAGGTCTATATCTCCGTTTACAACGGCACGCGCTGCACAGATTATGTACTCGGCTCTGTAGCCCGAGCGTATACAGTCAAGATCACTCGGCTCCAGGACAGCCAGTCGCTCGGCACTCGGAAACGAATAATATATCTTATCTCCGACCCTAATCTCATCGCCGAAGGAAGCGCAAAGGCGCTCGACTATGCCCTTTATGCGGCTTATGTTATTGCACTGGGATATGATAAACGAGCACAGCGCCTCCCAGCTGTCCTGCCGCAGGATGCGTATGCCGCTGCCGTATCGGACACATTCCGAGAGGTATTCGCCCGTAAACGCGCGGCTTATCTCGGCATAATCATTATCGAGGTCAAAATATCTTGGCCAAATACTCTCGGGCGCATCTGATATTATGTAAACCTCTCCATTCTTTGCCGAAGCCTCGGCATAATAGCCGTCCACAACGCCGCGGTATATTCCGTCCTCGCCGCAGTTCCAGCGGAAGCACTGGCCGCATTCGAAGGTCTTGACGATATCCAATTCATCTGTACTGCAAAGCTTCATATCCATCCTCAAGCAGCAAAAAATATTGAATAAATTATATACCCTTGCAGCCGTTTTTACAAGTTGCGCAGACGGGCAAAATGTGCGATAATTATAATATTACGATCAGGAGGTCTGTCATGGGCTTTTTAAGAGAATACAAGGCAAAGCTCACAAGCGCCGAGAATGCCGTCAAGTGCGTCAAAAGCGGCGACTGGGTTGAGTATACCTCAAACCTGGGCTTTCCCGCCCTGTGCGATGCGGCGCTGGCAAAGCGCAAAGATGAGCTCAGAGGCGTGAAGATACGCGGCGATCTGATATTCGGTCCCGTACAGGTCATCGAGTGCGATCCCGAAATGGAGCATTTTGTGTACAACACATGGCACTGCTCCGGCTACGAGCGCAAAATGTGCGATAAGGGCAGAGCCTTCTTCGAGCCGATGGTATTCAGAAATCTCGCGTGGTACTACAAGAATTTTCTCACCTCTGATGTGTGCATGGTCACGGTGTCCGGCATGGACGATGAGGGCTATTTCTATTTCGGTCCGTCGCTCGGTATGTCAAAGTGCATTGCAGATAACTCCAGGATCGTCATTGTTGAGGTCAACCGCAACATTCCGCGCATTAAAGGCGGCGCGGATGCAAGGATACACATATCCGAGATCGATCACATCGTCGAGACCGGTGATCCTCCGCTTTTTGAGATGCCGAACCCCGCTCCGACTGAAACAGACGTCAAAATAGCAAATCTCCTGCTGCCGTACATTGAAAACGGCGCGTGCGTGCAGCTCGGCATAGGCGGAATGCCCAATGCTCTCGGCGAGCTCATTGCCGGCAGTGACCTCAAAGATCTGGGCATGCACACGGAGCTGTGCTCTGACGGGTATCTTGCCATGTTCAAGGCCGGGAAGCTCACAAACTCCAAGAAAACTCTGCACCCAGGCAAGGGCGTGCTGGGTCTCGCCATCGGAAGTCACGAGTTTAACGACTGGCTCAATGATAACCCCGACTATGTCGGTTATCCCCTTTCGTATGTCAACGACCCGTATGTGATAGCGCAAAACGATAACATGGTGTCCATAAACGCCTGCATCGGTGCGGACCTTTACGGTCAGATAAGCTCCGAGAGCTCCGGAACGCGTCAGATAAGCGGCACGGGCGGGCAGCTCGACTTTGTTTGCGGCGCGCAGATGTCTCGCGGCGGCAAGGCATTTATCTGCATGAGCAGCACACATACGGACAAAAACGGCGTTATGCACAGCCGCATAGTCCCGACCTTCTCTGGCGATATAATAACCACTCCGCGCTCGCTTGCCTACTATGTCGCGACGGAGTACGGCGTTGTGAACCTCGCGGGGCTCACAACATGGGAGCGTGCAAACGCGCTTATAAGCATCGCTCACCCCGATTTCCGTGATGAGCTTATAAAGGCGGCCGAGGCTAACCGCATCTGGCTGCCGTCAAACAAGAGGTAAAAGCAATGAAGGCATCGACACTTTACGAGGGCAGACCCGAAAACTGCGCAGACCGCCTCCCAAAGGAGCGGCGCTGTTATGATATGCTCGATAAGCTCGGAATAAGCTACGGCCGCGTCGATCACGAACATGCCGACACGATCGAGGCCTGCCACGAGATCGAAAAAACGCTGGGTGCGGAGATCTGCAAGAATCTGTTCCTGACAAACCGGCAGCAGACGGAGTTTTATCTTCTGCTCATGCCCGGCGACAAGCCGTTTAAGACAA
>CALBGG010000062.1 GCA_937893605.1 uncultured Clostridia bacterium | reverse complement strand
CCCTTTCGGCTGCTTGAACAATTTATGTTATGATTATTTGTTTAACTTTTTGGGGGTCACTTCACATTTTTGAGTATTAATTTTGTCGTTCGTTTTGTCTGATACTATCGTAGCAGATATTAAAAACCCTGCATACTTCAATATGCAGGGCGTAGTTTTCATATCATTTTGCCAGCTCAATAAAAGCGGCTCTGTATTTCTCTAATATACGTTGTGCGGCAAGGTCAATTTTCTCATCGTCCGACATTTCGGCAGAAAGAGAGTTTTCCGCTTTACACAAGGTATATTCAAAATTGTCTTTATTGCCAGTCATACAGAACACCTCGTATATTATTTATACTACGAATTATAGGTGTAAATCAACCTATTATCGCGGTGCTGAAAAATTTCGCGGAGTTTATCGGCATGGACATATTGACACAGAAAATGATAGCTGATACCATGTAGACACAGCAAAAAAACTGCTGTTTACTCTACCAAAATAAACAAGAGATTTCACCGCGATAAACTACTTAATGAACTACCTGAGAGGCAAAAAAGCAAGCAATTGCAGTGCCTACAGGAACATCAAAGGCAAGCCGACGAATTCAGAATTCATCGCAATGATCGCCGATTGCCTTTCCCTGCGTCAAAAGCAGGGCGTAATGCGCTGAAAACGCTGACGGCTCAAGGCTTTGCGGGATGGAGGAATATGGTGCGAAAGCAACGAACAAGCTCAAACGCGTTATGAAATCCCCGCCGCATAGCAACTTATCATTTAGCTCATAGCAACGAACACTCCCTGTCAGTTGGGTATTCTTAAACCAATCGACGGGGAGTGTTTTTATGAGTGATTTCAGTTTGGATTATTGCATTGATGAGTTTATGATCTGCTGCCGCAGCCGTGACCTTCGTCGGCGAGACTGAAGAAAGCCCGTGAGCGCCACGACGATAAATAACTATGTGCGCAACCTCAAGGCGTTTTTCAGTTCAGCAGCATGCGGTCGTTATCAAGCGCCTTGCCGGAGCCTGCCTTGAAGCGGTCGAGGAAGTCCTGAACTGTCATGCCCTCGCGCTCTGAGCCGGACACGTCCATGATGATGCTTCCCTTGTCCATCATCAGCGTGCGGTTTCCGAGATCGAGCGCTGACTGCATGTTGTGCGTTATCATCATGCAGGTGATCTTTCCGTCCGCAACTATGCTTTTCGTCAGCTCCAGCACCTTTTCGGCCGTGCCGGGGTCGAGCGCCGCCGTGTGCTCGTCCAGAAGCAGGAGCTTCGGCGGAACTATCGTCGCCATCAGCAACGTCAGCGCCTGACGCTGGCCGCCGGACAGAAGCCCTACCGGCTGCGTGAGCCTGTCCTCGAGCCCCATGTCCAAAAGTGCGAGCTTTTCGCGGAACATGGCGCGGTCGGCCTTCGTTATGTGCGAAAACCAGCCGCCGCTTTTTGCCGCCATTGCGAGGTTCTCCTCAATGCTCATGCCGGGTGCACTGCCGCGCATGGGGTCTTGGAACAAACGGCCGATGCTGCGGGCGCGCTTGTGCTCGGGCATGAAGGTTATATCCTTGCCGTCGAGCTCGATGCTGCCGCTGTCTGTGAAAAAGCTCCCGGCGACGGCGTTAAAAAGCGTCGATTTTCCCGCGCCGTTTGCGCCGATGATGGTGATGAAGTCGCCGTCGTGCACATCGAGCGAAAGTCCGCTCAGGGCGGTCTTTTCGTTGACCGTTCCGGGATTAAAGGTCTTGCTGATGTTATTGAGCTTCAGCATATCAAACACCGCCCTTCTGCGTTTTGAGGCCGAGCCGACGCTTTAACATCGGCATCTGCTTTTTTAGATAAGGTATAGATATCGCAAGCACAACAATTACCGAGGAGATCAGCTTTAGCA
>CALBGG010000061.1 GCA_937893605.1 uncultured Clostridia bacterium | reverse complement strand
GGCAAAAGGCTATACTCGTTTTGCAGTGTCCTTATTAGCGACTCACATTTATCGCTAACATGTTGTAAAGCGCATTCGGGTTCGTCAAATGTAGCATATAGTTTATAGCTTACGCCATCTATGCAAACACAGTTTGATACGGATATATTCCCTATATCCCGCAACGTCTTTGGTGCTGTAAATTCACTCGTTTCATCAATTATAGTCATAGTATTAGGAAAGCTTTCTTCCTGAACATCTAATGCTAACACAGCCGAAGGTATAGAGATAATTATTGCTATACAGAAAATAACGCATAATAATTTTTTCATTTTCACCTCCTTTTTCACCAAGTGAAACTTAAAGTCTTATGCAGTTTATAATTTGTTGCCTACTTATACTGTTACCTTAAATCAGTTTTAGTACTTTTTACGCAGCCTTAAAATATCATATCACCCCCCACATTTTCAAAATCAAGTCTCTTCTCATTTGCGTTAATTTTGACAACACATGCCGCACGCCACGCCTTATAACAGGCATCTCATTTATGTCTATACATTACCATAAAAATATATGCTTTGCAAGTAATATTTCACAAAACCGCCATCCATTCGGGTGGCGGTTTTGTCGTTTTTATTCCTTTATGACCTCAAGACCCTGCAAATAGCGGCGCATCATGTCGAAAGCATAGTTTCCGGAGACGCGGCGGATATAGCTGCGGGTGCGGCGATCGCCGACATGCAGCTCGCGCACGAAAGTTCCGTCCTTCGTTGCCAGGGACACGAAAACGGTTCCGACCTCGTGGATCCCGTCGCCGTCGGGGCCTGCAAGTCCCGTCACGCCGATGCCCATATCGGCTCCGAGAAGTTCCCTCACGCGCTCGGCCATTTCCTTTGCCACTTCGTAGCTTACGGCGGTCTTTTCCTTGATGAGCGCGGGGTCAATACCGAGAAGCTTGGCCTTGGCTTCATTTGTATAGGTCGTCACGCCGCCGAGGAAGAACTCGCTCGCTCCCGGGATATCGGTAAAGCGCTTTGCAAGCTCGCCGCCGGTGCAGCTTTCCGCGGCGGTGAAGGTCATTCCCTTTTTCTTTAAAAGCTGCATGACGCTTTCTTCAACGGTGTCGATATCTATGCCGAAGATGATATCGCCGAGCACATCCTTAACATGCTCAATGACGGGCTTCATCATCTCCTCTGCCTTCTCTACGCTCTCGGCCTTGGCCGTGACCTGCAAAAGGCAGTCGCCCTCCTTGGCATAGGGTGCCATGGTCGGGTTTGTCATGGCGTTCATCTCGTCGCGGAATATCTGATCCATCGCGCTTTCGGACATGCCGAAAACATGGATGGCGTGCGAAACGATCTGCTCGTCTGAAAGCGAGCGCAGATACGGCATTGCGCAGGCGCGGAACATTGCGTTGCACTCCTTCGGAGGGCCTGGCAGCATGAGTACTATCGTGCCGTCGGAGGCCTTGAACGCACAGCCGGGAGCCGTGCCCCAATCGTTGTGGAACACAGTGCAGCCTACGGGGAGCATGGCCTGCTTGAGATTATTCTCGGTCATCTCCTTACTGTAGCCGCGATTCGTCAGATAATCGTACAGGCAGAGCTTTTCATCCTCGTGCATCTCAAGCTCAAGCCCGAAGGACTTGGCGAGGATCTGCTTTGTAAGATCGTCGCAGGTCGGGCCGAGGCCGCCGGTGGATATGATGATATCCGCTCTCTTTCGTGCGATCTCGATGCAGTCGGCAAGGCGCTGAGGATTGTCGCCGACGACGGTGTGGTACTTAACGTTTATGCCGAGCTCCGAGAGCATGAGGGATATATCCCTTGCGTCGGTGTTCGTCGTGTGGCCGAGGAGTATCTCCGTTCCGACGGAGAGAATCTCGACATTATATGCCTTTTTCAAGTTTATTCGCCTACCTTTATTCTTTCGATACCGGCATATGCTTCTTCGACAAGCGCGTCGATGTCCAGCGCAGACTCTATCTGCTCGACATCGCGCAGCTTGGGCTTTGTCTTGGGGTGCTTTGGCGTAAAGACCGTGCAGCAGTCCTCATACGGGAGGATGGACGTTTCAAAGGTGCCTATCTTACGCGCAAGGCGTACGATCTCCTCCTTGTCCATGCCGATGAGCGGCTGGAGGACGGGCAGATCGGTCACCGCCTGCGTGGAGGCCATTGCCTCCATCGTCTGGCTCGCCACCTGACCGAGATTTTCGCCCGTAACGATGGCCTTCGCGCCGTTTGCGTCGGCGATCCTTTGCGCAATGCGCATCATAAAGCGGCGCATGATGAGCGTGAAGTAATCCTCATCGCACTTTGCGCGTATCTCCTCCTGAATGTGCGTAAACGGAACGACCTCGATCGTCATTCTGCCGCAGTAATCGGTCAGAAGCCGAGCAAGCTCAATGACCTTCTGCTTTGCCTGCTCCGAGGTATAGGGGAAGGAGAAAAAGTGCACGGGGATAAGGTGTACGCCGCGCTTTGCTATCATATAGCTCGACACGGGACTGTCGATACCGCCGGACAAGAGCGTCACCGCCGTGCCGTTTGCTCCGACCGGCATTCCGCCCGCGCCGGGCGTGGGCGCCGCATGGACATAGGCGGCCAGGTCGCGCACCTCGATGTGCACCGTCAGCTCCGGGTCATGCACGTCGACCTCGCAGTCGGGATACGCCTCGGCAAGCTCGCCGCCGACAAACTGCGCAAGCTCGATGCTCGTCATGGGAAAGCCCTTGTCGCTGCGCTTTGCCTCTGCCTTAAAGCTTTTTGCCGCGAGCATATCGTCCTTGAGATACTCGATAGCAAGCTCGGCGATCTTTTTCGCGTCCTTTTCGCAGCCCGCCGCGCGGTTAACCGACGCAAGGCCGAAGACCTTCGTCATCGCCTCGAAGGCGGCGTCCATGTCGCTCGTCTCATCCACAGGCTCTATGTACACAGTCGACTGCATACAGTAGGCCTTGAATTTTCCTATCGCTG
>CALBGG010000060.1 GCA_937893605.1 uncultured Clostridia bacterium | reverse complement strand
CCTTGTGTACAGCACGCCGCCGCGCCTTGACGCCTGATACGCGGTAAGCTCAGTCTTGCCCAGCGCATTTGCCCAGTAGGGGATGATGTGACAGTGACCCGAGCCGCACACGGGATCCTCGGGAACGCCGCACTTCGGCGCAAATGAGCGCGATACGCAGTCGTAATCCTTGCCCTTGGCCGTTATGTGCAGCAGAAGTCCGTCGAGCTGCATGACCTTCGCCATGTCCGGCGCGCAGTCTCTGACTTCGGCCTCATCATCCATGACGCACAGCAGGTCGCGACCCATGAACGCGGCGACGGGCTTTGCGCCGATGACATCACGCATCTGCTCTGTGACCTCGACGGGCTTGAGCTCGTAGGCGGGGAAGACCATCTCAAGCAGCCCGCTGTTTTTCGTGACGATAAGCTCGCCGCTGAGCGTGTCAAAGCGCACCTCATTAAGCTCCGGCTCGACAAAGCGCAGGATAACATACGCCGTTGCGAGCGTCGCATGGCCGCACAGGTCGATCTCGCCGCCGGGCGTGAACCAGCGCAGATGATAGTTTTTGCCTTCCCTGACGCAAAACGCCGTCTCGGAGAGGTTATTCTCGATAGTTATCTTTTGCATCAGCTCATCGTCGAGCCACTTATCCATAACGCACACCGCCGCCGGATTTCCGGCAAAAACCTTATCGGTGAACGCGTCAACAACATATTGCTTCATGAAAAATACCTCCTTTGCACGGGGGTATTATACTCCGCTGCCGGCGGCTTGGCAAGTCATCTCTTGCTCAGCACGTTCATTGCCGCGGCGAGCATGTCGGCGGCCTCGGCGTGGGTGAGCGCGGCGCTGTCTACGCATTCGCTGTCCATTATCCCGCACGCGTCGAGATTAGCCGCCGACTGCGCGGCCCAGCCGCTGTCCTCGCAGCTGACGTTTGTAAGACTCAGCAGCCTGTCAAGCATGACTCCGGCCTCGGCGCGGCTTATATCGGCCTCCGCGTCGAACACCGCGCCCTGAGCGCCGCTTTTGCCCTTCACCACGCCGTCGCGCACCGCGCTTGCAACGTAGGCGCGCTGCCAGTCGGGGATGCTTTCGTCGTCTGTAAAGCCGGTGCTGACCACGCCGCGCAGCACATCCGTGCCGGTAACATTCAGGCACATTGCGACGAATTCGCCGCGGCTGAGCGTTTTCTGCGGCTCGAAGTAGTATTCGCCGCCTATCTGCTTGCCGATGAACGCGCCGCACTCGGCGAGCCTCACCGCGCTGCAATAGCTGGCGTTGCCGTCCATGTCGGCGTAGCTGACGGACTTGTTCTTTTTAAGCTTAATGATGACCGTCGCCTCCTGCGAGCGCACGCCGTTTGCGTCGACGGCTCTGTAGCCGAAATAGTCGCGGCCGCGCTTGCCCTCGTCGGGGGAGTAGACGAAGCTGCCGTCGTCCGACAGCTCTATCGTGCCCTTTTTGGGCCGGGTCGTTATCTCGAAGCTCACCGCGTCGCCGTCGGGGTCAACGGCGCAGAGCCGACCGCCGAAGGACACGCCGCGATAGGTCTCGAACTCGAAATTTTCGGCAACCGGCGCGGAATTATCGGCCAGGGCGGGGAAGACGAGCGCGCACAGCGCAAGGCAGCACAGCGCCGCCGCAATGTATTTACGCATGACAAAAACCTCCGTAAAATTTTCTACGGAGGTATTTTGTGTTTTTTCGCGCTTAATATTCGCGCGACGATTTATTTACACCTCATCCGCCGCCGATGGCGGCACCTTCCCCTTAGAGGGGAAGGTGTCGGCGCAAGCCGACGGATGAGGTGTTTTTTTAGTGGCGCACGGACATTTTACGGATACGTATATTGCGGTCGCCCGGTGCCGAAACTGCCGACAAAACCGGCACGGCGGGTGACCAATGGCCGCCCCTACGGGCATAGTCGGAACATAAAGCAAGATTTGTAGGGGCGGGCATTGCCCGCCCGTTTCCCACGGTTTCCTCCGCACCCCTGCCTTTCCCTTAGAGGGGAAGGTGTCGGCGCAAGCCGACGGATGAGGTGATATTCAATCCGTGCGCCACCAAAAAAACCGGTCGGGGAGACCCCGACCGGCAGTGTGGGTTTTAAGTTGCTTTATCAGTCAGCAACGATAGTGAACACGAAGGTGCTCGGGAAGGCGAAGTAGTCGCCGCCGCGGACGGTTGCCGTAACGATGTACTTACCGGGAGCGGTAGGCATCTTGGTGCCGACGTGAACCTTGGTGACACCTGTGAACCAGTAGTGGATAGAACCGGCGGAAGCGCTGTTAAGGGGATTGCCGTCCTTGGTGAGGATGCACAGAGTGCTCTCGCCGTTTGCAATTGCCTGAGCCTCGGATACGGTGATCTCGCGGCCTTCAAAAATTGCGGGGTTCTTCTCGATCTTTATACCCTTCCAGTTCTTGAGGATAACGAGAGAGCCTGTACCCGTTCCGGTCTCGTAGTTCTTGCCGACTGCAACAGCGGTCGCTACATACGCGCCTGCGTGAGCAGGAGTGCCGATAGCGATGGTGGTGTCTTCGTTGATGGAAGTGAGTGCATCGAGAGCGGTAACGATGTTCTTGATTGCCTCGGTATCATAACCCAAGCCATTGAGAATGTTCATCATGAATTCGTTGGTGACTATGCCGTTGATGATATCCTTAAGTTGTCCGACAGTGATACCCTCCTGAAGCTTTTCCTTCAGGGTAAGGCTTTCGTCGTCTTTTATGAAATCGTACCACTTATCCTGTGCATTGCTGATAAAATTGATCAGCTTCTCCTGATCTTCGCTCAGCTTGATATTTACGCAGCCCTTCAGGTCGCTGTTTACGCCGACAAAGAAGATGTAAACATCGAGCTCGGGATCGTTCGGATCGAGAGTGTAGAAAGTGCTGCGGTCTATCTCTTCACCGGCATAGATCGTGGTGACGGGAGTGACGCTGACATTGACGGTGGCCTTTGCGACGTTAATGGTAGCTTTCACTTCGTCGGTGGCCTTGTAGTCAGCGTTGCCGTTGTATTTGATGCGGATATCCTGACCGTCTCCGGCATCGAGCTTGGTATCGGGAATCTTATCCCAGATCAGTACCAATCCGAATCCACCCTTGCGCTCAACGGTAAAATCGTCAGCTTTAGTTCCGGCGGGGAGAACAGACTTTTCGTAGTCGATAACGTTTGCTACGATAGCCTCTTTTTCCTTTGCGGCGTCCATGTTATAGGTGATGGATGCGTTCTCCTTGAGAACGAGCTTGGCTTCTTGCTTGGCGCTCCTTGCAATTTCAGTCTCGGCGGTTGTATCGGCCTGAGAGCTGCTTTCGACGGAGCTTTCTTCGAGCACAGGAGCAGCTGTGTTAACAGTTTCTTCCTGAGACGGGGGGGGTGCTGCCGTTTTCATCCGCAAACACGGCCGGGGACACGCCCGTGACCGATGCGAGCATCAGAACAGCAAGCAGCGAAGCGAGAAAACGCTTCAGATTGTTTTTCTTCATGCTATGCCTCCATAAAAAATTGGTTATTGAAATTCGATAGCGTAAACTATACAAAAAATGACGTAATGTTTAGCTATCTAACGTTATAATAACAAAATGTTTTCAAAATGGCAATTAAAATCTTAGTAAATTTTAATGATTTTACATGAAAAAAATTCATTGCCCGTGAAAATGCGGAAATTGCCGAAAAAGTTGCG
>CALBGG010000059.1 GCA_937893605.1 uncultured Clostridia bacterium | reverse complement strand
CAGCAGACGGAGTTTTATCTTCTGCTCATGCCCGGCGACAAGCCGTTTAAGACAAAGCTTCTCTCAAAGCAGATAGGCACGGCGCGCCTGTCCTTTGCCTCGCCCGAGCACATGCAGGAGCTTCTGGACATAACACCCGGCTCCGTGAGCGTTTTGGGGCTTATGAACGACAAGGGCAAAGTGCATCTTGTGATAGACGCAGACCTTCTGAAGGACGAATATATCGGCTGCCATCCGTGTATAAACACCTCGACGCTCAAAATCGGGACCGCCGACATTATTGAAAAGTTTCTCCCCGAGGTCGGGCATGACCACGCCGTTGTGGAGCTGCCGTGGGAGGTCGAGGAATGAGGATAGGTATACTTTGCGCATGTGCGCCGGAGTTTGAGCCGTATAAATCAGCGCTGGGCGGCGAAATGCGCATGCTGCACGGCATGCAGCGAGCTGACGGCGTTTTATGCGGCCACGAGATCTCCGCCGTATTCTGCGGCATCGGCAAGGTAAACGCCGCACTCGGCGCGGGATCGCTTATACGCGACTGCGGCGTCGGCAGAGTTATAATGTCCGGCGTTGCCGGGGCGATAAAGCGCGGCGTTCACATAGGCGACTGCGTAATGATAACCGACTGCATCTATCACGACCTTACTCCAGAACTTATCACACAATATCATCCAAGCGGCATCGATCCGGACTTTTTGTGCGAAAAAAATGTTGTCGATACAGGCCGTGCCCTCGGCATGCTCTGCGGCCGCACCGTAACGGGCGACGTATTCATCGAAAGCGACGGGCGCGAGAGCATAATAGAGCGCTTTGACCCGATTTGCTGCGATATGGAGACCGCGGCGGCAGCGCATGTGTGCCACGCGATGAATGTCCCGTTTAACTGTGTACGCGCTATATCGGACACCGAGGATGAAGCGGGTCTCGGCAGCTTCGAAAAAAACGTCGCCTTTGCCGCGCAGAAGGCCTTTGACGCCGTCTGTGCCGTGCTCGGCGAGATATAAAAATCACCCACCCTGCGTGTTTAGCGCAAGGTGGGTGTTTATCTATTCGATCGGCGTAAATATCATTTTGCACCTGGGGCAGACAAAGCTCTCGGCAATACCCGGCTTCAGAGTTCCATCTGTTACCTTAATATCTTCGTCACCGGAAGAAAGAACCCTTCTTTCTTTTCGCTGCTCCAAATTATCTGGCGCGAAGATTGAATGTAGCCTCTCTCCGCCTCGCCGCCGCATAATGGACATGCTGTTATTTTCATCGTGGTTCTCCTTTCAGCCAACGGCGTTTGCGTAAAGCGCCAAATGCTCGGCAAGGCTTGCAGCGCCGGAGTAATCGACCTCGAGAACGTTCAGTCCGCGCCAAACTATCAGGTGTTGGCCGTCGTTTTCCGAAAGCTTATAGCCTGCACCGTTATTGAGCGTACCCTCCTGCGATGCCGGATAGTCCCACGCGTCCACGAGCAGCCGCACCACGCGCTCGCCTGCGCAGTCGGAATAAAGCTTGGTGCTGTAATAGTTTTCTTGGACGGTAAAGCCCTCCTGCACCTCAACAAAGGGCGGCACAGTCTGCTGAGTGCTGATGATCTCCCCGGCAAGATCGCTTTTGTTATAGACCACATGGCCGTCGTTTTCCGCGGGATCTTTCTCTATCCACGCTTCAAGCTCTGCGTTCTCGGCGGGCGAGATATCCGCCAAAAGCGGCGCGCTCAGGTCGCCGGTGTATTGGCGCATAGGCGTGAGTATCTGATTCCCGCCAACCGGCGAGTGAAACGCATACCAAACCGTGCTTCCGACTATCAATACCGCGGCAATTGCGTAGAGCGCGTATCTTCCCCATCTGTTTTGACTTTTGCCCAAAAAGCGGCGTATCTCATAAATAAGCGCAAACAAGAACAGAATAAGCAGCAGCGGTGTTGATACCGTCGCGACAAACCCCTTATCTACAATATATGTTCCAAATCCGGCGGCATTTGCCGCGACGAGCATTATGACGAGCAGCACGAGCTCATAGGCTGACAAGGTGCACAGCAGAATAATTCTCAGCTTTGGTTTTATGACAGAGCTATCGGCTTTCATTTTCACCTCTCCCTTTTGCTATCGGGCGCTTAAAGCCCCTCATCACCGCGTGTGTCGCCCAAGCCCCGGCGAGGGCGCAGAGTATATACCAGGCCATTTCCGCGGCAAATGTCACCAGGCCGATGACCGACATGAGATCATTTTTAAAGCCTATCGCGGCGAATGCCTCGCAGACTATCCACGCCGCCATCGCGCTGAGGGCTGTTTTATAAAAGCTCTCCTTATCGACGCTGAAATACCGGACAGCGCAGCCGAAGACGACGGCTATGAGCATCGCAAAGGCGCTCCATACTCCGAAATTGAGCAGTATCAGCTTATCGAAGAAAAATGCGTAATCCCAGGCGAGGCAAAGCATGGCGGTCAGCGCGACGAAGATGAGCGTTATGAGCCTCCAGCGGCGGTCAAGCTCGCGCTTGTGCACCTTCAGCGCGTCGAATACAAGCTGCGTGACCTCGGGCTCTTTGACGTTCGATTCGGGTATGCGCTCGCCCTTAATAAGCTCCGCCGCGCTCACGCCGAGCGTTTCGGAAAGAGCCTCTATGAGTGAAACGTCGGGAAACCGCTTACCTCGTTCCCAGTTTGAAACGGCCTGCTTCGATACGCCTACAGCGTCGGCAAGCTCCGCCTGCGTCATGTTCTTTTCCCTGCGCATCTGCTCTATAAGCCTCCCCGTTTTGTTTATTTCCACCACGAGCACACCTCCTTTACGCTTTCACTATATAGTAAGATATGCTAATTTGTCAATAAACGGTCTGTTGACCGGTCAAAAAAGCTGTCTGGGCATAAAAAAATTCCGCATCGAAAGATGCGGAATTTTACTTGCGTCATTAGTAATAACGCTTATTCTTGTTCTTGCGTGCTGCCTCGCTCTTTTTGCGGCGCTTGACGCTGGGGCTCTGGTAGTACTCCTTCTTTCTCAGGTCAGCCAGTACTCCGGCCTTGGCACAGCTGCGCTTAAATCTTTTAAGAGCATTGTCCAGAGATTCGTTCTCCTTGACATAGACTTCAGACATTTATTTCACTCCCTCCATATACGCCTTTCGACGCTTTAAGGGCCAAATTCATGGCTTAACGTATGATATTATACTCACATCGGGGCACAATGTCAACCTTTACTTTATGATAAGATTGATAAGTTTATTCTTTACGACGATAGTCTTAACGAGCTGCTTACCTTCCATCAGGCGCTTGACCTTTTCGTCGGCACAGGCAGTCTCTACAATGACGCTGTCCTCGGAATCGGACGGAACGGTGATGGTGGTCTTGAGCTTGCCGTTAACCTGGACGGCCATCTCGCGGGTCGCGTCGACGGTCTTGGCCTCGTCATACTCCGGCCAGCGCATCTGCATGGCCATCCTGCCCTCTTTCGCGGCATAGCCCATGAGCTCCCACATCTCCTCCGCAATATGCGGCGCGAAGGGGCTGAGCAGGAGGATGAGGGTCTTGACCTCGCCTCTGGTGCAGCCGTTTGCGTAGAACTCGTTTACCATGGTCATGAGAGCCGCGATGGCGGTGTTCATCTTGAGCTCATAGATATCCGAGCCGACCTTCTTGATCGTCTTATTGATAATAGTTTCGTTCTTGGCCGAGTAGTTTTCATCGTCCTTTGCCAGCTCCATGAGGTTCCAGCAGCGGTCGAGGAAGCGCTTCGAGCCCTTGACGGCCTCGTTCGACCAGGAAACGGCCTTTTCAAAATCGCCGATGAACATGATATGCATGCGCAGCGTGTCGGCGCCGTACTGGTTTACTATATCATTCGGGTTAACGACGTTGCCGCGGGATTTACTCATCTTCTCGCCGCCCTCGCCGAGGATCATGCCGTGGCTCGTACGCTTTGCAAACGGCTCCTTGGTCGGAACAACGCCGATATCATACAGGAACTTGTGCCAAAAGCGGGAATAGAGCAGGTGCAGCGTGGTATGCTCCATGCCGCCGTTATACCAATCAACAGGGCTCCAGTAATCGACCGCTTCCTTGGAAACGAGCGCCTTATCGTCGTGCGGATCCATATAGCGCAGCCAGTACCAGCTCGAGCCTGCCCAGTTGGGCATCGTGTCGGTCTCGCGCTCTGCTTTTCCGCCGCACTTCGGGCAGGTCGTCTCGACCCAATCGCGCATCTTTGCGATTGGAGACTCGCCGTTATCGGTCGGCTCGTAGTTTTCGACATCGGGCAGGAGCAGCGGGAGCTCATCCTCTGGGACGGGCACCCAGCCGCACTTCGGGCAGTTCACCATCGGGATGGGCTCGCCCCAGTAGCGCTGGCGGGAGAATACCCAGTCGCGCAGCTTATAGTTGACCTTTTCCTTGCCTATTCCCTGCTCGACGACGTATTTCTTCATCGCGGGGATAGCTTCTTTTACGGTCATGCCGTTAAGGAAGCCGGAGTTTATCATTACGGCACTGTCGTCCTTTGCGACGAAAGCCTCCTTGGTGATATCGCCGCCGGCGACGACCTCGACAATGGGCAGGCCAAACTTGGTCGCAAACTCCCAGTCGCGCTGATCGTGACCCGGAACGCCCATGACGATACCGGTGCCGTAGCCCATGAGGACATAATCGGAGACGAACATCGGGAGCATCTTATGAGTTACGGGATTTTCGACCTCAATACCATCGAGTCGGACGCCGGTCTTGTCCTTATTGAGCTCGCCGCGCTCAAAATCGGACTTTCTCGCGGCTTCCTTTCGGTATGCTTCGACCTCGTCCCAGTTATTTATTTTATCCTTCCACTCCTCGAGCATCGGGTGCTCGGGAGAAATGACCATGTACGTAGTACCGAACAGAGTATCGGCACGGGTGGTATAAACGGTGACCTCACCGCCGATGTTGGTCTTGAATGTGACCTCGGCGCCGGTGGAGCGGCCGATCCAGTTGCGCTGCTGAATCTTGACGCGCTCAATGTAATCGACATCGTCAAGATCGTCTATAAGGCGCTGAGCGTACTTGGTTATGCGCAGCATCCACTGGCTTTTTTCCTTGCGGATGACCTCGCTGCCGCAGCGCTCGCACACACCGTCGACAACCTCCTCGTTTGCGAGAACGCACTTGCAGGAGGTGCACCAGTTAACGGGCATGGTGGCCTTGTATGCAAGGCCGTGCTTGTACATCTGGAGGAATATCCACTGCGTCCACTTATAGTACTTGGGATCTGTTGTGTCAATAACTCTGTCCCAGTCAAAGCCGTAGCCGAGCATTTTCAGCTGCGAGGTGAAGGTCTTTATGTTATCGGCAGTGACCTTTGCAGGGTGGATGTGGGTCTTTATGGCGTAGTTTTCCGTCGGCAGGCCGAAAGCGTCAAAGCCGATGGGATACAGAACGTTATACCCGTCCATTCTCTTCTTGCGGCAGACTATATCGAGCGCCGTGAACGGTCTCGGATGGCCGACGTGCAGTCCCTGGCCGGAGGGATATGGGAACTCGATAAGTCCGTAAAACTTGGGGCGCGTGGTATCACCGGTGATTGCCGCGTAGGGCTTGGTCTCTTCCCAGATTTTCTGCCATTTCTTTTCAATTGCTGTGAAATCGTATTTCATTTTAAAATTACTCCCTTATAGTTTATATTTTTGTCAGAACGCCCCTTAGCAGGGGCCTATAAGGGATGAGAGCTCGATCTCCTCGGCGTCTGACCACAGGTGCTCAAGATTATAGAAGTCACGCGCTTCCTCGGTGAACACATGCGCCACGACGCAGCCGAAATCAAGAAGCACCCAGCTTCCGCTGCGATAGCCCTCGCGGCGGATGGGAGGCTCGCCGGCCTCGCTCATTGCTTTGTCGATCTCGTCTGTAAGAGTTTTTATATGCGTGGAAGATGTACCTGTGCAGATTATGAAATAGTCGCACAGGGATGTGAGCTTATCGGTCTTAAGGACTTTTATATCCTTGCCTTTTTTGTCATTAAGCGCCTTGGCGGCTATCTTAACGACTTCGTTGGGTGTCATCATTCGCTATCGTCCTCACTGTCAGAATTTGATTGACTTGTATCGCTTTCGTAGGTATAAACGTTGGCTGAGCCCATTGCGCTTGAGGGACTGTAATTAAGGAACGAGGAAACCCCTCCTGCAAGCTCTCCTGTGGTTGAATAGAAATTGCCGTTTTTATAGGTAACTATATTAACATTCTGCGTCGTCACCTGAGCCTCCCATGGATTAAGGCAATCATTGACCATCTTTAGCCATGCGTCAATATCGCAGAAAACATAGCTTGATCCGAAAACATTGCCGCCTGTATCGCCGGGCATAGTGTAGAACTTTATATTCTCGCTGTCAAGCTTCAAAAATTCCTTGGCATAATAGAGCATATTCTCCGCGCTCAGGCTCGTCTGCATATTGTCGCTTACGATGTTTATGACTTCGCTGAGGTTCGGGATGTTCTTAAGGCTTATCATCTGACTTGCAACGGCCATGAGAAGCTCATGCTGCATGTCGATGCGCTGGATATCTCCGCCGGCATAGCCGCTTCTGAAACGCATGAGCTGAACAAACTGCTCGCCGTTGAGGGTCTGCTGGCCCTCGGGTATATGGATGTGCAGTTCCTGCGTCGGATCATCGTAATCCATTCCGGGGGGGACGTCAAACTTAACGCCGCCGATGGCATCGACGACCTTTTCGGCCGCTTCCATGTTGACGAGTATATATCCGTCCACATCAAAGCCGAGGAAGGATTCTATAAGCTCCTCGCGCATTTTTTCAATCGGGTCACAGCCATAGTATGAGCTGCTCTCGACCTTTGAGTAATATTCTGCGTAGTGATAGGCAGAGTTCGCCTTTTTGACCTCGTGCTTTATATTCGTGAGCGTATCACGGGGAATGCTCACAACATTGAGCGTGTGATTTACCGTGTCGAGTCTGCCGATCATTATAGTGTCGGTATTATTGCTGACAACATCGACGCCCGCAACGAGAACCGTATATACACCGGGTTTTCTGCCGTCGACCGTATTTACGGGCGGCTCGTCGCTGTTATTTATGCCGTCCTTATTGCTGTCGGGAGCATCCGTGAAATACTCAACATACACATAGGCCGCCGCAAGGAGCACCACGAGACACAGCAGAATTATAAGGATGACCTTACCTGCCTTGCCCTTCTTTTTCTGTTTTTTTCCGCCGCCTTGCGCTTTGTTAACTGGCTGCGAACTTTTTGTGCTATGCTCTGCCGCGGCATAGTCTGCGTAATTATACTCGTCATATTTTCCGGTCCCGCGGCGGTTGCTGTTGCCGTTATTGCTGCCGCTGCCTGCATGTCTGCCGCTTTTTTTGCCTCCGAATAGCTGCATATCATTTTCCCTTCTCTGTCGGCGCCCTGCCGTTATTGCTGATTCGAGGTATGCTCGGCATACCATTCATATGCGTCGGCAGTTGCGTAATACGGCACCTGCCCGTAGCTTTTTATATCTTCAAGACTCATTTTGAGCCCCAGCGCCATCGCTTCGTCAAGATTCTCATATGCAAGCTTTCTCAGCTCGTCCACGCCTTCAAAATCACGGTTCGGCTCAATGTAATCTGCCATGTATATGATCTTTTCAAGAAGCGTCATATCCGGCTTTCCCGTCGTGTGCCATCGGATAGCGTCATATACCTCGTCGCTTATATTAAAAAGGTCTCTCGCGAGAGCCGCACCGGTCTTCGCGTGCAGAAGCTTGACATTTTCTTCTTCGGCGGTGTCGTTTATGATACCATACTTCCTGCATAATATCAATTGGTCGGATAACACAAGTTTTTTTGTAATATCATGCAGTATTCCGGCCTCTGCCGCATTTTCGGGATCCTCTCCCCAACGCTGAGCAAGCGTCACCGCCTCGGCCTCACAGCCGACAACATGCGCCACGCGTTTGGGTGCGAGCATCGCGTAGGCCTTTTCGCGCAGCCAATAGAGCTCCGGCTTTGCGTCGTAGTCGCCGTTTTTTATGATGCGGGAATAAACCGTCTCCGGCAGATATGACGCGCCTTGCCTTCTCGGCAGCATATCGCGTATATCCGACGAGGCCATAGGCTTGGGCTCGTGGTTTATAAACACGCACTTTGCTCCGTACTGCCGCTTGAGATAAGCGGCATGCTCGATGATCTGCGCGTCCTCGCCCTCATTGCGGCAGAATACGCCCAAGGTCATATTCTCGATCAGGAAGCGGAATCTGTACCACTCTTCAAAGCTCAGGAGCATGTCGCTCCCCATGACAAAGGTAAATTCAGCTCCAGGATAAATCCTCATAAGCTCCTCAAGGGTATCGGCCGAGTAGCTTTTGCCCTCGCGCATAATCTCCATGTCCGACACCTCGGCGTTCGGGATATCGGCAAATGCGAGCCTCGTGAGCTCAAGGCGTTCGAGGGCGTCCGGGCTTCCGTCGGCAAGCTCCTTATGCGGAGGTATGCTCGCCGGTATGATGAGCATTTTATCGGGCTTCAAGCACTCCGACGCGGCAAATGCCGCCTCAACGTGGCCGCAGTGCGGCGGGTTGAAGCTTCCGCCGTAAATTGCAATTTTCATTTCTTCTTATCTTTTACAAGAGCTATTTTGGGCTCTTTATCGTTGCGCTTATACAGCACAAATTTACTTCCTATCGTCTGCACGGTGTCGGCTGCGCAGGCCTCTGCCAAAGCATCGGCCGCCTCGCGCGCCGTCAGCAGGCTGTTTTCCAGAACTTTGCCCTTTATGAGCTCACGCGCTTTGAGCGCGTCCTTAACCTGCACTATCGTGTTTTCCGTTACTCCTCCCTTACCGATCTGGACTATCGTATCCTCGGTCATGGCGAGGCCTCTGAGCTGGGCTCTCTGCTTACTTGTCAGTGACATTTATCTTCCTCAGTTCCGTTTTAAATTTTGCGAGCGCACGCGCTCTGTGTGATATCTTATTCTTAAGCTCGGTGCCGAGCACGGCCATGCTGTCATTGTATCCGTCGGGCATGAACACCGGGTCGTAGCCGAAGCCGCCCTCGCCGTGGGGCTCTGTTAATATCTGCCCCGGGCATTCGCCCTCGGTGCGTATCTCCGCTCCGCCGGGCAGCAGACAGCATATACTGGACACGAACCTTGCCTTTCGGTCGGTCACTCCCTTGAGT
The DNA here is from genome assembly GCA_937893605.1 of uncultured Clostridia bacterium. Lineage (GTDB taxonomy): Bacteria > Bacillota > Clostridia > Oscillospirales > Oscillospiraceae > F23-B02. The sequence goes on along the minus strand of CALBGG010000059.1, from coordinate 13,941 downwards.
TTTGACAAAAGGTACATGTATTTTTCCCTGTCGCTCGCATCGTGGCCGCCGGGAGCATAGCGAGCCGAGTACACGCCGGGCTCGCCGTTCAAAGCATCGACCATGAGGCCAGAATCATCGGCAACGGTCGCCTCACCCGTCGCGTCAAAGACCGCCTTTGCCTTGAGATACGCATTCTCTGCAAAGGTTGTGCCCGTCTCATCGACTTCAAAATTGCAGCCTGCCTCGCGCTGGGAGAGGATCTCAACATCCATGTCGGACAATATCGCCTTGAGCTCCTTCAGCTTTTTTGCGTTATTGCTTGCAAGTATGAGCTTCATCACTTAAACAGCGCCTCCACGAAGTCCTTCGGGTCAAACGGGATAAGATCGTCTATTCCCTCGCCCACTCCGACGTACTTGACCGGGAGCTTGAGCTCATTGGATATGGCAAAGACAATTCCGCCCTTGGCCGTACCGTCGAGCTTTGTAAGCACAATGCCGGTGATGCCGGCAGTTTCGAGAAACTGCTTTGCCTGGATAAGACCGTTCTGGCCTGTTGTTGCATCAAGCACCATGAGCGTCTCAACGTCCGCGTCGGGAAGCTCGCGGCGGACAACGCGCGTTATCTTATTGAGCTCGTTCATGAGGTTTGCCTTATTGTGAAGCCTGCCGGCCGTGTCGATTATAACAACGTCCGTACCGCGTGCCTTGGCGGCGCACAGTCCGTCATACACGACGGATGCGGGGTCGCTGCCCTCTTCGTGGCGAACGATATCGGCGCCGGAGCGCTCCGCCCATACTCCGAGCTGCTCGGCCGCTGCGGCACGGAATGTATCGCCCGCGCACAGGAGAACATTTTTGCCTTCGGCCTTTAAGCTTGCGGCCATTTTGCCGATGGTCGTAGTCTTGCCGACTCCGTTAACGCCGACCATGAGGATGACAGACGGCTTTGTGTTGAGCTTGAGGCCCGTATCCATCGTGCCGAGCATGTCCCTCATATATTCAACGAAGGCTTCCTTCGCCTTTTGGCCCTTGTTTATATAGCGGCGCAGCAAAATGCGTTTATAGTCCATCATTATCTGCGCCGTCGTTTCGCCTCCGACATCGGCCATTATGAGCATTTCCTCGAGCTCGTCGTAGAAATCCTCGCTGTCGATATCGTAATTGCGGAATACCTCTTCAAGCTCCTCAATATTCTTTCTGGTCTTTGTAAGGCCGGAAAACATTTTATCAAAAAAGCCCATCATGTTCCTCCTCAATCATTTTCTATAGAGCGCTGCGCCTGGTCGAGATCGAGCTCTATTACCTTTGAAACGCCCTTTTCCTGCATTGTCACGCCGTAGAGGTGGTCTGCCTCCTCCATCGTGCCGCGGCGGTGGGTTATAACTATAAACTGCGTCCTGTCGCACATTCTGCGCATATACTCGGCGTAACGGATAACGTTAGCCTCGTCGAGTGCGGCCTCGATCTCGTCCATGACGCAGAACGGCGTCGGCCGAACCTTGAGTATCGCAAAATAAAGCGCTATTGCAACGAAGGCCTTTTCACCGCCGGACAGCAGGCTTATATTCGACACCGCCTTGCCGGGCGGCTGCACCTTTATCTCTATGCCGCACTCGAGAGGATCCGATTCGTCTTCTAAAATAACGGACGCCTTGCCGCCGCCGAATAGCTCAAGGAAGGTCTCGCGGAAGTTCTCGTCAATGAGCTTAAACTGGCCGAGGAAGACCTCCTTCATCTCATTTGTGACATCATTGATTATACCCAAAAGCTCTTTTTTTGCCTTCTCGATATCGCTGCGCTGCCCGGTGAGGAATTCATATCGGGTATTTACGCGCTCAAATTCATCGATGGCGCCGATGTTCGGCGTGCCGAGTGCGGATATCTGACGGCGCAGCTCGCTTATGCCGCGCGACTCCTTTTGCAGATTCTCCACCGGCTGGCGCAGCTGCTGAGCCGCCGAATGGCTGAGCTCGTAGTTATCCCAAAGCTTATCGAGGATCTGCTTTTCCTCCATCTCGGCGGAGAGCTTTTTCTGCTCAAGCCTCGCGCAGCTGCGCTCAAGCTCAAGCAGGCGGCGGTTTGACTCCTGACTGTCCTTATCGGCCTTTGTTCTGCGGCCTTCAAGCTCAATGCGCTTTGCGTTTATCTCCGCGATCTCGGCCTTAATCTTCTCCGCCTGAGACAGTATATCATCGCGCTGCTTCAAAACGGCATCAAGCTGCGAATTTATCTCCTCGCAGGCAAGCTGTGCCTTTTCTATGGCAGCCTTCCTGAGATCACTGTCGCCCGACAGGCTCTGGGCAAGTACTCTAAGCTGCTCGACAGAGGCGTTCGTTGCACGCATTTCCGCCTCGCACGAGGCCTTATCGCGCTGTATCTCGGCGCGTTCCTCTATCGCCGCGTCAAGCTCGTACCTGAGTCCGGACAGGGCGTTTACCGATTTTTCGAGCTCTATCTGAGCCGCGTCAAGCTGCCTGCCCAGTGTGAGGCGGCGCTTTTTGAGCTCTTCAAGCTCGTTTGCACGCGAAAGTATGCCCGTGCCGCGTGCGGCGCTGCCTCCGGTCATCGAGCCTCCGGCATTTATGAGCTGACCGTCAAGGCTGACTATGCGCAGGCGGTTGCCGTTTGCCTTTGACATGCGCACGGCGTCGCCCAGCGTTTCGGCAACGACGGTACGGCCGAGTAGATTGGCGAAAATGCCGTCATAGCGCTTATCGAAGCTCACCAAATCATACGCAACGCCGACAAAGCCGGGATCGTTCACAGGCGCATCCTTCATAATATTGCCGCGAACTGTATCCACCGGCAGGAAGGTAGCGCGGCCGGAGTCAAGGCGCTTAAGCATTTCAATCGCACTGCGGCCGTCGTTCTGCGTATCGATGACTATATTTTGCATTGCCGCGCCCAGCGCCGTTTCGACTGCAAGCGCGTACTCGTTATCGGTTTTTATGAGATTTGCCACAGGCCCGTGAACGCCGCGCAGGTTACCTCTGCCCGATTCACGCATGACGGTCTTGACAGCCTTTGAAAAGCCCTCGTACTCCTTCTCCATCTCGGAGAGCATGTGGATGCGTGCATCCATGCTGCGGCAGTCGACGGAGAGACGGTTTACCTTTTCGCGAAGCTGAGAGGCCGCATTTTCACGGCTTTGCAGCTTCATGCGGCAGCCCTCTATGATATTGGCACTGCCGGTCTCTTTATTTTCAAGCTCGGATATACTATTTGAAAGCGACTTTGCCTTGCTCTCGTTCTCATCGATCTGACGGGCTATCTCGCCAAGGCGAGCCTGTGCTCCGGCGATATCGCTTTTCATGCGCTCGACCGATTCTCCGCTGCTTTTAATGTTGGCTCTGAGCACGGCGGCTCGTGAATCACAGTCGGCGGCTCGCGCCTCGGTCTGCGAAAGGCGCTCGCGCGCCTTATCCGCCTCTATATCCTTTTCGTGCATACGCTCGGATATACTGCCGGCCGAGGCATACAGCGCCTCGAGACTGCGGTGCGCCTCGTCAAGCTCGGCCTTTGCGGTTTCGTAATCGGCGTTTACAGTCTGCACCTGAGCATGCAGCTTGTCGAGCGTCGCCATCCAGACGGATATCTCTCGTACGCGCAGCTCATCGCGCAGGACAAGATATTTCTTCGCCGTCTCCGACTGACGGCGCAGCGGCTCGACCTGAAGCTCAAGCTCGTCGATCTTATCGTTTATGCGCAGGAGATTCTCCTCTGTTTTTTCAAGCTTACGCTCGGACTCCTCCTTGCGGCTGCGATAGCGGGATATGCCGGCCGCCTCCTCAAACACCTCGCGGCGATCGGAGCTTTTCGTGGACACGATCTCGGCGATCTTGCCCTGGCCGATGATGGAATATCCGTCCCTGCCGAGGCCGGTGTCCATAAGCAGGCTGTTTATATCCTTAAGTCGCACAGCCTCGCGGTTTATATAATACTCGCTGTCTCCGCTGCGGTAATACCGTCGTGTGAGCATGAGCTCCGTACTGTCACAGTCGAAAATACGCTCGGAGTTATCGATGATCAGCGATACCTGCGCAAAGCCCAATGCGCCGCGCTTTTCGGTGCCGCCGAAAATGACATCCTCCATTTTGCCGCCGCGCAGAGTCTTCGAGCGCTGCTCGCCCATGACCCACAATATTGCGTCGGCTATATTTGATTTTCCCGAGCCGTTCGGCCCGACTATCGCCGTAACGTCCTTTTCAAAAGTGATCCGAGTCTTATCCGGGAAAGACTTGAATCCCTGCAATTCGAGTGCTTTTAAATACAAAGGTTCTACCTCATTATTTCAGTTCATTCAAGATATTTTATAATAAAGCTCAGCCTTAATCAAGACTGACAATGCGTATTTCGCCACTTTTTACACTTGCTTCATGAATTTTGAGCCCCGCCAGTGAAAACTCCGACATAAGCGCCTTAACATTGCAGCGGTGCTGACCGGTCATTTTTGATACATCCGAGCGATTAACTCCGAGCACTATCCTGCTTCCCGGTTTTACACCTTCGAGCAGCTCCCGCGCCTTTTCGAGCATTATGCGCGACAGGATGAGCTCGCCGAGCGCAGGGTGGTACGCACCGCCCAGCGCGTCGCCTCCCGAAAGATCCTCCGTCGGGTTAAGTCCCATGCGGATTATCGGTATGCCGGCATCTTCAAACAGCGGAACTATCTTTGCGCAGACGCGTACCGCATCCTCGACCGTGTGCTCATCATATGTTCCTGCGCGCCACATGTCGCACAGCACCGTATCGCGCACTATGACCGTCGGATATATCCTCACGCCGTCGGGCTCAAGAGCGATGATCCTCTTTGCGGTCTCAATGCAGCTTTCGTCCGTATCGCCCGGAAGTCCTGTCATCATCTGCAGTATAAGCTCAAAGCCTGCGGCCTTTATAAGCTTTGATGCGTTTTCCACCTCAGCGCTGTCGTGCCCCCGTCCCGAAAGTTCGAGCACCCTGTCGCACATCGACTGTGCGCCGAGCTCGACAACCGTTACGCCGTATTTTTTGAGTCTTTTCAGCACCGCTGCGTCTATAGCGTCGGGGCGGGTAGAGAGACGAATTGAGCTTATGATACCCTGCTCAAGATACGGCTGCGCAGCCTCAAAAAGCTCAAGCTGCCGCGCCTCGGGTATGGCCGTGAAGCTGCCTCCATAAAACGCCAATTGCCGCTTTGTCCCCGATGGGGTCAAGGCGGCTGCTTCTTCTATCGCATTTCTGACGGTCTGCGCCGCGGCGGGCTCGATATGGCCGGATATCCTGCGTTGATTGCAGAACACACAGTCGTTCGGGCATCCGAGATGCGGCACAAACACGGGGATAATACTGTTTCTTGCTGTCATTTATTAAGTCTTTCAAGCGCACGGCAGGCTGCCGCCTGCTCGGCTTCCTTCTTCGTTCTTCCGCTGCCGCAGCCGATGAGCTCACCGTTGAGGCTGACCTCCGAAAGGAATACCTTGTCGTGATCGGGGCCTGATTCACCCGCGTCGGTGTACTTAAGCTGCTGATCGGGCTTGCGCTGCACAAGCTCCTGAAGCTCGGTCTTATAATCTGACGCGTGATGCGCCTTGACGGCCTCCGGACTTAGAACCATGCGCTCGACAAAGCTTACCGCGGCTTCAATACCGCCGTCGAGAAAGATGGCGGCAATGACGGCCTCGGTCGCGTCGGCGAGTATGGATGCGCGCTGCCTGCCGCCGTTTTTCTCCTCGCCGTGACCCATGCGAAGATACGAGCCGAGATCGAGCTCCATTGCAACACCGTAGAGGCTGTGCTCGCACACGAGCTCCGCGCGCAGACGCGTCATTTTACCCTCCGGCAGCGACGGCTCAACGGAATACAGATGCTTTGCCGCGGCAAAGCCGAGCACCGAGTCGCCCAGAAACTCAAGGCGCTCATTGCTGGGCACGCCTTCTTCCCTGTTCTCGTTTGCGTATGAGCTGTGCGTGAGTGCATTTAATAAAAGCGCCCGGTTTTTAAACTTATATCCTAATTTTTCTTCTAACTGCTTCAATATACTACGCTTCTTCCGATATCTTCATGTAATCTATGTTCTTTTCAATATCGCCGACTATATCTGCCTCGGCAAAGGCCTTGGCCTGGCGGATCGCCGCAAAGAATGCCTCGTCGCCGGACGAGCCGTGAGCCTTTATCACGGGCTTTGATATGCCGAGGAACGCAGTTCCGCCGACCTCGTTTGGGTCAATTTTCTTTGCGATACCCTTAACATCTTTTTTAATGACCGCCGCGGCAAGCTTGTTCTTGGTGTTCATCATGAACACCTCTTTAAGCTCCGTAAACAGCCATTTCGCAACACCCTCGGCCGTCTTGAGGACTATATTTCCGGAAAAGCCGTCGCTTACGACAACGTCAACACCGCCGAAGAGCATAGTGCTTCCCTCGACGTTGCCGACGAAATTGATACGGCCTTCATCGCCGGCTTTTTTAAGAAGCTTGTACGTCTCATGCTGCAATGCGCCGCCCTTGGTCTCCTCCGCGCCGATGTTGAGAAGTCCGACGCGCGGCTGGGTAAGTCCCATCATTCTGCAGGCATAGAAGCTGCCCATATAGGCAAATTGGAGAAGATACTCCGGCGTACACTCGGCGTTTGCGCCGCAGTCAATGAGTATAAGTCCGTTTTCGCGGCTGGGCAGCATCGGCGCCATAGCAGCACGGCGGACACCCTTTATTCGCTTTACGATGAGCGTAGCACCCGTGAGCAGCGCTCCGGTAGAGCCCGCCGATACCATAGCGTTGCCCTCGCCGTTTTTGAGCATGTTAAGCGCGACCGTCATGGACGCATCCTTCTTGCGGCGCGTCGCGGTGCTCGGATCATCCTCCATAGTTATGACATCGCGGGCATCGACTATACTGATGCCGCTCCTGTCCTCTACGAGATATTTTTCGATCTCTTCCTTGCGGCCGACAAGCACGAGTTCAATGCCCAGTCTGTCGTGCGCGTAGACAGAGCCCTTTACTATAGCCTCGGGCGCGTTGTCGCCGCCCATTGCGTCAACTATTATTTTCAAGGCCGAAGACCTCCTTTTTCATAAGCTCTTCAATTATCGCCAGACTCCTTGCAGAGATCTCGGCATTTTTATTGCGCTTGCCCTTGACCCTGTAGCCAAGCGGCGATATTATTCCGAAATTAACGTTCATCGGCTGAAAATCGCCGACGCTGCCGCCGGAAATGTACAGGCTCAGAGCGCCTATGGCGGTCTCCTGCGGAAAATCGACAGGCTCAAGGTCAAGTATGCGCGCAGCAGTCTCGATTCCTGCGAGCATTCCGGATGCCGCCGACTCGACATAGCCCTCGACGCCGGTCATCTGCCCGGCAAAGCTGAGGCGGGGCTCGGACTTAAGTCTGTAATATCTGTCCAAAAGCTTGGGACTGTTGAGATATGTATTGCGGTGCATGACTCCGTAGCGGACAAACTCCGCGTTTTTCAAAGCCGGGATCATCGAGAACACGCGCTTCTGCTCACCCCAGGCAAGGTGCGTTTGGAAGCCGACTATGTTATAAAGCGTTCCGTCGGCGTTATCGCGCCGAAGCTGAACGACCGCGTAGCTTTCGCGCCCCGTGCGCGGATCGCGCAGGCCGACGGGCTTCATGGGTCCGTAGCGCAGCGTATCCTCTCCGCGGCGAGCCATTACCTCAACGGGCATGCAGCCTTCAAACACTCCGCTGTCGTCAAAGCCGTGGACAGCGGCCTCCTTTGCATTGCAGAGCTCGCGTACAAAGGTTTTGTACTCGTCTTCGTCCATCGGGCAGTTTACATAATCCGCAGTGCCCTTGTCGTAGCGCGAGGCAAAAAACGCGCTGTCCATATCGACGCTCTCGATAGTTACGATAGGGGCTACGGCATCGTAAAAATGCAGGCCTTCTCCGCCGCAGAGAGCGGAGATCTTATCGGCAAGTGTATCGCTTGTGAGCGGACCTGTCGCAACGACACACTCTCCCTCCGGAAAATCCGTTGCCTCGGCAGCTTTGATCTCGACATTTTCGCAGCTGCTGAGCTTCTGCGTTATGTATCGGGCAAAGCCCTCTCTGTCAACAGCGAGCGCCCCTCCGGCCGCGACGCGGTTATGGTCGGCGCTTTCCATGATGAGCGATCCCATTTTGCGCATCTCTGCCTTCAAAAGCCCGACTGCATTGCTGAGCTCATCGCTGCGAAGTGAATTAGAGCACACGAGCTCGGCAAAGTATTCCGACGTGTGCGCCGGGGTCATTTTTTTCGGCTTCATCTCTACGAGCCGAACCTTTATACCTCTTCTGGCGAGCTGCCAGGCGCATTCACTTCCGGCAAGCCCCGCTCCGAGGACCGTGACCTCTTTCATATAATTATTCCTTAGTTTTCTTTGTGACGGTTTTCTTTTTTGCCGGCTTCTTTTCGGACTTTGCGTCCGATTTTTTGGCGGCCGCGGCCTTTTTCTTATAGCCGCGCTTATCCTCGGGAACGAACTCGGGGCAATCCTCGTTTATGCAGAAGGCCTTCTGACGGCCGCGGCCGCTGAGCTTGAACAGTGTCTTGCCGCAGCTTGGACAATTGTCCTTTGTCGGCACATACCAGGTCATAAAGCCCTTTATCTCGCTGCCGTCGGCGGCGGTGCCGCGCCAGGGACAGTCCGCGCCGCGCTCGCAGGCATAGTAAGTATTGCCCTTTTTCGAGGTGCGCTTGAGTATGCGGCTGCCGCACTTGGGGCATTTGCCGGGCATCTCGATGACGAGCGGCTTTGTAAAGCTGCACTCTGGATAAGCCGGGCATGCGAGGAAGCGGCCGAAGCGGCCGGATTTCACGACCATTTGGCGTCCGCAAACATCGCAGTATTCGTCGCTGAGCTCGTCCGGCACTTTTATTCTAACGCCGTCGAGCGCCTTTTCGGCCTCTTCGAGCTCGTTGCTGAAGTCGCCGTAGAAGCTGCGCAGCAGATCCTTCCAGTAGAGCTTGCCGCTCTCGACCTCATCGAGCTCCTCCTCCATATGGTTTGTAAATTTAAGATCGACTATATCAGGGAAACGCTCCTCCATGAGCTGAGTCACGATCTCGCCGAGATTGGTCGGCTTGAGATACTTGCCGTCCTTAACGACATACTCGTGCGAGGTAATAGTTGATATCGTGGGAGCATAAGTCGACGGGCGGCCTATGCCCTTTTCCTCCATAGCGCGGATAAGCGTTGCCTCGGTGTATCGTGCGGGCGGCTGCGTGAACTGCTGCTCGGGGAGCATTTTTTCAAGGAATACCTGCTCGCCCTCCTCAAGGGACGGCAGCTTGCTGCGCGGCTCGTCGCTCTCCTCGTCCTTGCCCTCCTCATACACCGCCGTATATCCGGCAAAGCGCATTTCAGAGTAGTTTGCTCGGAAATCGTAGCCCGCCGAAGCTACATCGACTACGACGTTATCGTACACGGCGTTTGCCATCTGGCACGCGGTGAAGCGCCCCCAGATGAGGCGATACAGCCTGTACTGCTCGGGGGTGAGATCCTTACGTACAACGTCGGGACTAAGCTCGATATTCGTCGGGCGGATGGCTTCATGGGCATCCTGCGCGCCGGATTTTGTTTTATACACGCGGAAGGAGCCGTGATAATAATCCTTGCCGTAGTGATCGATTATATAATTCTTCGCCGCCATGAGCGCCTCGTCGGAAAGGCGCAGAGAGTCGGTACGCATGTAGGTTATAAGACCTACAGTGCCGTAGCCTGCTATGTCAACGCCTTCGTACAGCTGCTGGGCGATCGACATTGTGCGGCGCGGCGTCATGCCCAAGCGGCGGCTGGCCTCCTGCTGAAGGGTCGAGGTGATAAACGGGGGCGAGGGACTGCGGTGCTTTTTGCCGCGCTTGACGGTCTTGACCTTGAACGGCTCGTCCTTGGTAGCGTTAATGACGGCGTTTACCTCGTTCTCGGACTTGAGCTCAAGCTTCTTATCGTCCTTGCCGTAAAAGCGCGCGGTGAATTTAGCGTTTTCCTCACTCTCGAACATGGCGTCGAGCAGCCAGTACTCCTCGCTTACAAAGCTCCTTATCTCGTTTTCACGGTCAACGACCATGCGCGTTGCAACAGACTGTACTCTGCCAGCCGACAGGCCTCGGCGGATCTTTTTCCAGAGCAGCGGCGAGAGCTTATAGCCGACGAGACGGTCAAGCAGTCTGCGCGCCTGCTGTGCGTCGACAAGATTATTGTCGATATCGCGGGGCTTGCCGATGCTCTCGGTAACCACTTTCTTTGTTATCTCGTTGAAAGTAACGCGTCTTGCTCTTTCGTCGGAAAGTGAAAGCAGCTCCTTGAGATGCCAGGATATCGCTTCTCCCTCGCGGTCAGGGTCGGTCGCGAGATAGACGGTTTTTGCATTTTTGCTGAGCTTTTTGAGCTCATCTATGATATCCTTGTGATCCTTCACAGGAATATACTTTGGCTCAAAATCATTTTCTATGTCAATTCCAAGGGTGCTCTTCGGCAAATCGCGCAGATGTCCCATGGAGGCAACGACCTTATAGTCGCTGCCGAGATACTTCTCGATCGTTTTGGCCTTGGCCGGTGATTCGACTATGACCAGATTCTTTTTCGCACTGGGCATCGGGTATCCTCATTTCATCTTAATATTCAAACTAAAGCGTTTGCCCGTCTCCTGCCGGACATAGCCCTTTATCTGCAAAAGCGTGAGATCCGCCAGCACCTTGGCCGGAACAAGACCGCTGCGCTCAATAATAGTGTCAACGTGAACGGATGGCTCATCCATCGCTCCAACTATCTTCAGTTGACTCGGGCTCAGGCTATCCAGTTGTTTCTGCAAGTCAATATAAGCCGCGTCGGGTGCCTTGTCAACAACTTTTTTCTCATGTTTTTCGGCACGGGGCTCCTTTTTGGGCTTGGCCTCGGACTTTGGAACGACACCCGTCGGCATTTTAAATTCAACTTTTCTTATCTTATTCGGATACAGCGCAGCGAACTCGCTGACAACTTCCCAGCCGTTTGTTACAGGCTTTGCCCCTTCTTTAATAAGCAGATTCGTGCCCTCGCAATTCGGCTGATCCGCATTTCCCGGAACGGCAAAAACTTCCTTACCCTGATCGGCCGCCTCATTTACGAAAAGCCGTGTTCCGCTCTTGAGAGGAGCCTCTATAACCGTCACGCCGAGTGAAAGTCCGCTGGTTATCCTGTTTCTCGCTCGGAAGAACGAGCTGTACGGCTTCGTGCCGGGTGCATACTCGCTTATGAGTGCGCCGTGCATCACCACATCGTGTGAAAAGCGGCTTTTATCCAGCTCATGCGGCAGGCCGAGAACTCCTATAACTCTGCCGTCTGCCATAAGCGCACCCTCGGCCGCAGCCGAGTCGATGCCCACCGTAAGGCCGGATACCACAGTACCGCCGCATTTTGCTATCTCATAGCCCATACGCATGCCCATTTTGATACCGTAAGGCGTTGCCTTGCGCGTACCGATAACGGCGATGGCAGGTTCTGCGTCTATATTCGGAAGCTTGCCCTTTACGTATATGACGGCGGGCGGGAGGTGAATATTCCGCAGTCGCTCGGGATAAACGCCCTCATTCATCGTTATAACGTCAATGCCGTCGTTATCGCACTTTTCAAATATCCGCTTAGCCGCGTCAAGATCACGCTTTTCAAGCTCCTCCGCGCCCTCTATATTGCGCGGCAGCAGGCGCGTTATCTCGCCCACGGGCGCAAAATACATCTGCTCGGGGCCGCCGTAGTATTTAAGAAGCGAACATATCGCCCTCGGGCCGATACGCGGCGAGGTCGAAAGCCACAACCAGTAAATAACGTCGTTCATACGCTACCTCGACATTTCCCACATGATGACCGACGCCGCTATTGCCGCGTTTAAAGACTCGGAATGCGGATTCATCGGTATTATAAGCTCTCCGCCGCAGATATCCAAAAGCTTGCGGGAAAGTCCCCTGCCCTCGCTCCCTATGGCTACCGCACTTCTGTGGAGCTCGGCATTGCGGATATCGGCCGCATTATCGCTCAGCGCCGCGCCGAACAGCGGCAGGCAGCGGCTGCGCGTGAATTCGTCAAGCTCCGCAATGCTCATACGCATTACCCTTTGACGGAATATCGCACCCATGCTCGCACGCACGGTTTTGGGGTTATAAAGATCCGCACATGCCCCGACCATGATAACTGCGTCAATATCAAAGGCGTTTGCGCTTCTGATTATCGTTCCGACATTGCCGGGATCCTGAAGATTTTCGATAACGATCGCGCGCATAACTTGCTCTCCGCCGCTTTGCTCGGGCATTGCGACCGTGAAAACGGGGCCGGGTCCGGATTTTAACGGCGATGCATACTCCACAAGCTCCGCCGGAGCGCAATACTGCTCAACAGCCGCCGAAAGCGCGACGTTATCCGCTCCTTCGCGCCAAAGCACCTGTTTTATCTCAGCTCCGTACTCCAAAGCTTCCCTGAGCGTTTTCTCGCCGTCGCAGACAAATTGGCGGCACTCACTGCGGTATTCCGCGCTCGCGGCCACAGAGCGCATATGGCATATTATCCTATTCTTTCTCGAGCTTATCTTTTCCATAAGAAATAATTTATATCACAATATTATAATTTGTCAAATATACATTTAAATATATACATCTATATGCATCAAAAAGCCGGCCAAAAGGCCGGTTTTTGATCATCCGTATATCCATGCGTTCGGCAGGTAGCGGCATGTTATTGCGGGGTTCGAGCATTTTGTTACATACTCTCCGTCGTACCACATAACTGCGCTTGTTCCGCCATCCATATTCATAGCCTGATACGCATCATAGCCGATGAGTATCTCCGTGACGTCTGGCAGGCCGATTCCGAGCGAACGCCCGACAAGGCGGCCTTCTATAATGAGCATAATTACATCGCCGTCTCTGGACTGTGCTACGGCCGAGCGCGGCTGGATGGAACGGAAGCCCGTCTGCTCGTCAATAAGCGCCTTGCCGTCTATTATGAGAGCGGGCTGGAACTCAACAGCGTCTCTGACATCGGAACTTATGCCAGTATCCGCATCGACTATGTACATTTTATCATCAGTCCTGAACTCGACGCGCTTTCTGCCGTAGGTTACATGGGAGCCGTACTCCTTGCCTTCACATATGGCAAGCCCATCGACAGTTCCGCCGTTGCCGACACCCTCGGGATCGTAGAAGCCGCTGGCATTTATCCCGATTATACCCTTACAGCGCGGAACAAAATCTTCAAGCAGCTCGCCGTAGCTGCCGATATGTTCGGCTGCGCAGCAGCGCATCTTCGAGGCGTCCTTGAGAACAGCAAGCACGCCCTGATAGCCAGACCCCTTTATGCGAACGAGCAGCACGCCCTCTTTTGCATTTACGGCAAGCACCTGGTCGCCCTGCTTTGTTTTGATGGTTGTTCCGTCGTCGTCAAGTCCCGCCTCATTTATGTCGATTGACATGAGGTCGGTCTTCTTGTATTCGGGGTGAGCCTTCAGATAGGATTCAAACGAGGCCTTGTCGATCTCGTCAAAAAGCTCATAAAAGCTGTCGTCATCCTTTTCTTCGATTTTGTGCTTCCATTCGCTCTCAATGCCCTTCTGCTCCTCCGTTGCGCTGTTTACCCTGTTCATGACCTCGGCGATCACGTCATCGGGGAAAAACATCTCGGCCAGCCAATGGTGGCTCATGGTCTGCATGGCGGTTTCTATATACGCGTCGCGCAGGTTCTTTATAAACGGGATATTTGTGTACACGACAAAGGTGTAAAGTCCCGCGAGGACGGCAATGATGCAGAAGAAGATGATAAAGCCCTTTTTGCGCTTCGCTGCCTTCTTTTTCCTTTTTACCTTGAGAACTATGTCGTCGGCAGAGCTTGCGGTCGTACGCTCGTGCACGGGCTCTGGGCGAACATACGTCGGCTCGCACACAGCCGCCTTTTTTGCGGCGCGCTTTGATCTGCCGGATGTGGTGCCCGTATTCCTTGTTGATTTTGAACT
>CALBGG010000058.1 GCA_937893605.1 uncultured Clostridia bacterium | reverse complement strand
TGCAACTTTCACAAAAAGCGAAACTCGTTTTTGTGAAAAACAGTTGATTTTCTCGGCGAAATGACTATAATGAAAAATGCAAAGAGAAACAAACTCAAGGCCTGAATTTGAAAGGAGCGCACAACAATGTTAGCAGGTATCGGTATTTTCACGGCAGCATATCTCACCGGCATGGTTTGGATGACCGTTAAGGGCATGCAGAAGGCATAATTGAGTAATGATATAACGTCAAGCCTCCGAAATTTTCGGGGGCTTGATTTTTTGCGTTTTCGGCGTGTATAATATCGCATATGAAGGAACTGAACGTAAGACGAAACGACGCAGGTCAGCGGCTTGACAGATTTGTAGGCAAGGCCGTGCCGCTGCTGCCGGAAACGCTGCTGCAAAAGTATATAAGGATAAAACGCATAAAGCTTAACGGCAAGGGCGCAAAGCGCGATACACGCCTTAACGAGGGCGATGTTTTGAGCCTTTACATAAACGATGAGTTTTTTGAAAAGCCGCGCGAGGAAAATGCGTACCTCAAGGTAGGCAAGCCGAGGATAAATATCGTCTACGAGGACGAGAATATCCTGCTTGCCGATAAAAAGCCGGGCGTTTTGTGCCACAGCGCCGGAGCGTGGGATTATAATACGCTCATTGCCAATATCCAGGCCTATCTTGCGCAGAAGGGCGAGTGGGATCCCAAAGGCGAAAATTCATTTGCTCCGGCTCTGTGCAACCGCATCGACCGTAATACCGGCGGTATAGTTATCGCTGCAAAAAACGCCGAGGCGCTGAGGATATTAAACGACAAGATACGCGACAGAGAGATAGAGAAATACTATCTCTGCGCCGTTCAGGGAAAACCGAAGCAGCCGCACGGCAGGCTGGAAAACTATCTTTTCAAGGACGCGGCAAAAAATCAGGTCTATGTCAAAAACCGCCCCGAGCCCGGCGCAAAGACCGCCGTAACGGAGTACAGACTTATAAAAACCTCTGGCGCTCTTTCGCTGATGGAGTGCAGATTGCTCACCGGCCGCACACATCAGATACGTGCACAGATGGCGCACGCCGGCATGCCGCTTCTCGGCGACGGGAAGTACGGCAGCGAGCGCTTCAACAAAAATTTCGGCGAAAAGGGTCAGGCGCTGTATTCATATAAACTTGAGTTCGCCTTCTCGACGGATGCGGGTATTCTGGAGTATTTAAGGGGAAAAATGTTTACCGTCGGAAGTGTTGAATTCGCAGAAAAATACTTCGACATCACATGTCTTGACGGAATTTGAAAAATTATCGCAAAAAATTCGTAAAGTTGTTGACTTTCCGGGACATATTATGTATATTGTTCACGATGCAAAGGGCACTCCGGACGCAGGTCCGAGGTGCCCTTTCTTATATTTTTATTATTTTATGAAATGGGGGAGGATAAATGTCCAAAGAACTCATTCGCCTTGTGAATTGTCAAATGGCGTTTGACGACGAGATCGTTTTAGACGATATTAACCTGTATTTTAATGATAAGGAATTCCTTACGCTTCTGGGTCCCTCCGGCTGCGGCAAGACCACCACTCTCAGAATCATCGGCGGTTTTATAAAGCCCACCGGCGGCGATGTGCTTTTTGACGGCGTGAGGATCAACGATGTCCCGCCTCACAAACGTAAGGTCAACACGGTTTTCCAGAAGTATGCGCTGTTTCCGCACCTTGATGTGTACGAAAACGTGGCTTTCGGACTGCGCCTTGCAAAGCTTTCCGAGGATGAGATCGACGAGCGTGTTACCGAAATGCTTGAGATCGTAAGCCTCAAGGGCTTTGAAAACCGCAAGGTATCGCAGCTGTCCGGCGGCCAGCAGCAGCGTGTCGCCATTGCTCGAGCTCTTGTCAACCGGCCGAAGGTGCTGCTGCTCGACGAGCCGCTCGGCGCTCTTGACCTGCGTCTTCGCAAGGATATGCAGAACGAGCTTAAGCGTATCCAGCAGGCGATGGGCATCACTTTTATATATGTAACTCATGATCAGGAGGAGGCGCTTTCCATGTCCGATACCGTCGTCGTCATGGATAAGGGCCGCATCCAGCAGATAGGCACGCCCGAGGATATCTATAACGAGCCGAAAAACGCCTTTGTCGCGGATTTTATCGGCGAGAGCAATATCCTCGACGGCGTTATGCTTGAGGACAGACTGGTCAAATTCTTCGGACGAAAGTTCAAATGCGTCGACTTCGGCTTTGAGGAGAATGAGCCCGTAGACGTTGTTATCCGTCCCGAGGATATCGACATCGTCGATCCCAACGACGGACATCTGTGCGGAACCGTTACCTCTGTAACGTTCAAGGGTGTGCACTATGATATGATAGTCGATTTCAAGGGCTTTAAGTGGCTTATCCAGACAACGGACTTCTATAAGGTCGGTTCGTATATCGGAATCCGCCTTGAGCCGGAGGATATACATATCATGCACAAGAGTGAGTACTCCGGCCAGTTCGGCGACTACAGCTCATATTCAGCCGAGTATGATGAGATTAACGACCCCGACCTCTATCCGGAAAATGCCGAAGAGAGCGAGGAGGCCTCGGAGGGCGTCGAAGATGAAGAATAAGGCTCTTGCGGCTCCGTACCTCGTGTGGATGGCGCTGTTTACGATAGTGCCGCTTGCGATCGTCGTCTACTATGCGTTCACGGACGCGGCTACGGGCGAGTTTACCTTCGCAAACATCGCAAATCTCGGCAACTATATGCCGATACTTATAAAGAGCATATGGCTCGCACTCATTTCCTCGATCATCTGCATCGTCATCGGCTATCCCGTGGCATATTTTATAGCAAGCTGTAAGGAGACGACGCAGCGCTTTCTGTATATGCTTGTGATGCTTCCGATGTGCATAAGCTTCCTTCTGCGCACACTCGCATGGGTTGCGCTTATGGAGGATACCGGCATCATAAATAACTTTATAACCTCGCTCGGGCTTGAGCCTTTGCCGCTTATCCGCAATAACGGCGCTGTTGTGCTCGGCATGGTGTATAACTATCTGCCGTACATGATAATGCCGCTGTACACCGTAATCGTGAAGATCGACCGCAGCCTTATCGAGGCCGCGCAGGATCTCGGCTGCAACGGAGCAAATATATTTAAGCGCGTTATCCTGCCGCTGTCCGCGCCCGGCATAATCTCGGGATTTACGATGGTGTTCGTGCCGGCCGTTTCGACATTTTATATCTCGCAGAAGCTCGGCTCGTCGGGAACGACGCTTATCGGCGACGTTATCGAAAGTCAGTTCAAAACGGCGTATAACCCGAACCTCGGCGCGGCGCTCAGCCTTATCCTGATGGTGATGATCTTCATCTGCATCGGTGTTATGAACCGCTTCGGCGATGAGGAAGAGGAGGTTGTGACGCTGTGAAGAATTTCAACAAGGTCTTTACCATCATCGTTCTGCTGTTTCTGTACATCCCGATGATAGTCCTGGCTGTCGGCTCATTCAACAGCGGCATGGATATCGCGGTATTCAAGGGCTTTACGCTGGATAACTACTCCGAGCTTTTCCGTGACGGCGTTCTGCTGCCGCTGCTGCTCAACTCCGTTATAATTGCGATTTTATCCTCGATATTCGCAACAATCCTCGGCACCTGTGCAGCCCTCGGGATACACTCAATGGGCTCGCGCCTTCGCCGCTTCACCATGGGCGTTACGAATATACCGCTTACCAACCCCGAGATCGTAACGGGCGTTTCACTTGCGCTGCTGTTTGCCTTCGTCGGAACGATGCTGAAGATAAACAACATCCTCGGCTTTGCGACGCTGCTGATAGCGCACATAACCTTCAATCTGCCGTATGTCATTCTTTCGGTCATGCCGAAGCTCAGGCAGATGGATCCGAACCTGCGCGAGGCTGCGCTCGACCTCGGCTGCACGCCGTGGCAGGCATTTTATATGGTCGTCATCCACGAGATAACGCCGGGAATCATATCCGGTGCGCTCATGGCTTTCACCATGAGCCTTGACGACTTTGTCATCAGCTATTTTGTCTACGGCCCGCGCTTCGTGACCCTGCCGGTCGAGATATATAACTACACAAAAAAGCCCCTGCAGCCGAAGATATACGCGCTGTTTACGCTGCTGTTTGCCGCGATACTCGTTGTCATGGTACTCATGAATCTCCTGCAGGAGCGTGACGCAAAGCGCTCGCGTGAAAATCGCCGTGCGTTCCGCCGCGGAAAGAAGGTGGGCGCATGAAGAGAATAATACCGCTGCTGCTGTGCGCCCTTGCGATATTTACCATGCTGCCCGTGCAGGCCAAAGCCGACGATGTGACGATAAACGTCTACAACTGGGGTCAGTATATCTCCGACGGTACCGACGGCTATATCGACGTCAACAAGGCTTTCACCGAGAAGACCGGCATCAAGGTAAACTACATGACCTTCGACTCGAACGAGACCATGTACACCAAGCTCAAGACCGGAGGCAGCAGCTATGACGTCATAATTCCGTCTGACTATATGATAGCGCGCCTGATCGAAGAAGACATGCTCGAGGAGCTTGATTACTCGAACATACCCAACTACGCCCTCGTGGACGATGCGTACAAAAACACGTCCTACGACCCGGAGAATAAATACTCCGTGCCCTACACCTGGGGAACGGTCGGCGTTATATACAACAAAAAGTACGTTTCCGAAGCTGACCTCGGCTCGTGGGATCTTTTGTGGAATGATAAGTATTCCGGCAAGATACTCATGTTCGATAACCCGCGCGACGCGTTTGCAATAGCGGAGTTTCTGCTGGGTATAGATATCAACTCCGAGGATCAGGACGAGCTGCGCTCGGCGGCCTATAAGCTCATCGAGCAGAAGCCGCTCGTTCAGGAGTACGTCATGGATCAGATCTTCAGCAAGATGGAGCGCGAGGAGGCGTGGATAGCGCCGTACTATGCCGGCGACTACCTGCTGATGGCTAAGGAAAACCCCGACCTCGGCTTTTACTTCCCGAAGGAGGGCTTCAATCTCTTCATCGACGCTGCCTGCATCCCGAAGGGCTGCCAGAACAAGGCCGCGGCCGAAGCGTATATAAACTTCCTGTGCGACCCCGAGATATCGGGCGAGAACCTCGATTACCTCGGCTACTCAACGCCGATATCCGAGGCAAAGCAGTACATGGATCCGGAGACCGCCTCAAGCGAGATCGCCTATCCCACACAGGAGACGCTCTCTAACGGCAGAGCGTTCATTAACCTCTCCGAGGAAACCAGCCGCTTTACCGATTCACTTTGGCTCCAGGTCAAGACCCAGGGCGGCGTGGACACATATGCCATCGTGTGCATGTGCGCCGTTGTCGTGCTGCTCGCGGCGTACTTCGTCATCCACAACGTGCGTAAGAAAAAACGCATAGCAAACCGCTGCAAAAAGTGGAAGCAATAAGAATCAACAAAAAAATCGACCCTATGGGGTCGATTTTTTCTATAACCAAATAATAAACATATTGCACTCTTATTTGTTATCCAAATGAAATATCGGATGGTCATATGGATAGTCCTTGTAGCTTATCAGTATCGCGCGGCACTTCGGGCAGTTGTATGCCTCGATAGCTGCGCTGCTGTCCGACAGATAAAGCTCATCCTTCGCAAGGCCGGGGAGCGCCGGGACGAGCTTTTTCTTCGTGCTCCAGCATACGCCGTCGCGGCTTTGCATGTACCCGGGCAGCATCTCGCCGCCGCAGTACGGGCATGTTTTATCCATGCTGTGACCTCCTCAATATGCTTTTCATCGTTTTCAAGACCCCTTTCATGTCGCCGACAGACTGCTTCACTGCACATTAAACAGCATGCCGGCAACAAAACGGGAAAGAATCTTACTCCTTATCCTGCGGATCGTCCTTATAGTGGATGCGCTTGCCGCAATAGGGGCAGAACTCCGCTACCGCCAAAGGAAGCCCCTTTTTGCAGTACGGACATTTCCAATTGATGATGAAGCAAACGCAAAGCGCGACAAGAACGCCGAAGCTTATGCCAAAGCATATGTAGTAGGCCACTGTGCTACCGATAACGTCGCTGATGATGGTAAGCACGAAGATTATACTGACCGCTATAATAGTTGCCTTTCCGCAAAGCTTCACGGGATCTTTCATTTCACCACACCCTTTGTTCGGAATATTCTGAGGTTTCGTCTTACAAAAGCCTATTTGCTGTAATACTGTATATCGGCGCTGTGTGAGCTGAGCAGCTCCGCCCTGTATTCGTTGTAGTAATTATCGAATTCCTCGGTCTGCATCATTTCCTCATAATCGCCGGTGTAGCCGATCTCGCTGCAATACTCTTTGCACAGCGCGAGCTTCAGATTCGTTCGGGATATCCTGCCGTAGGACTGGTCATATACCTGCTTCCAGTACTCATCGATGCTTATGCCCGCGCCCTTGCAGTAATCGTCGATCATTTTCTTTACGTCGTCATACTGCTCATATGCGCCTTTCAGAGTCGCAAGATTCTCGTCCATTTCCTCCTGCGTGGCGGCAACTCCGCGAGCCTCGGCCTCGTCGGTGAGCATCTGCCCGGTTATCAGCCGGTCGATTATCGCTCTGTCGGAGTCATCCTTCATGTTGGCATCCGACTGAGTATCGTCCCCGGCCAAATTGCCCGCGCTGCGCTGGGTGTCTATCATTGCCTGAGTCACCTTGAAGCCGTTATACTCGGCAACAACGGTGTCGTCATTGTGCGTTTTGGAAATAATGCCGAGAGATTCGAGCAGCGAAACGCCGTCGCCGAATGATATTGCGCACACCGAGACGATTATGGCGACCACCAAAATTGAGCCTAATATTATTGCCAAACGTTTTTTCATAAACAATCAACTCCTGTAATGTCTGTTTTATCCCGTGCAGCTCACGCGGCGCTTTTGGCTATCAGCCTCCGCGACGCGGCGAAGCCGATGAGAGCTCCGATGATGTTGAGCAGGTAATCTTCGATATCGCATGCGCCGAGCAGGGTGAACAGCTGGATAAGTTCAATGCAGATAATGACCGCCGAGGTCACCGCGAAAAAGCGCTTTGCGCTGCGCATTTTCTCGCTTATGCAGGGGAGCAGAAGCCCCCACGGCAGAAACAGAAGCAGATTGCCGAACAGATTCACCAAAAAACCGCGCACGACGATGCCTGTCTTCACCGGCATCGTTATAAAATTATAGAAGCTGAAAAACGGGATCAGGTTCAGGTTCGCGCTCAGCAGCTCGCGATAGCTCATGAAGCCGTCCGTGCCCAGCATGTCGAATGTATCGAATACAGCTGCCGCGCTGCGCATAAGAGTAACATACGCCACCGCCGCGCAGTAAACGATAAATACGGCGATAAGCAGCGGCCTTTTGCTTTTCATGCTCGTGTTCTCCTTTTAGTGGATAGTTAAATTGGAAATGCGGCACTATTATTTATTTGATATAGCACCATCCGTGCACAGAGTCGTGCGAAAAGCCATCATAAACAGCGACAAATGCGATTGCATATTTTGATGATTTGTACAACCCATTAAAACTATGTGTAAAGTATGTTCCTTTTAGCGATGATTCGACTGTGTAAGAGTCAACAAATCTTTTGGTAGTTAAGCTATACACGCCAATTTTCATTGGAGTAGGACGTCCGGTATCGGAGTAAACCATTCCCTCAAGCAGTATTTTACCAGAATCACTACAATGAAAGTAATAATTTGTATACAACCATGATGTGGAAACCAGTTCGAGGTTAGCTTTATAAATGTGGTTTTTGAGAACCCATTCTTTGGTCGGCTTAGACAGGCTTCTCAAACTTGCATTAAGGGTGTCGTCGAATACAATCTTAGAATCATAAGAATTAATGTCCTCCGCAAAAGCTGTCACGCCCAGTGACATCATAATAGCAAATATAAGGACAAAGCACAAGAATTTTCTAAACTTCATTTTTGTTCTCCTTTGTTATTAATATTCGGCATAGTTGGTGATCGTGATAGTTTCCGTGGTTTTTGCGTACAGTGTGAACGTTATCGAGCCGCTTATAAGCCCATCGGGATCACGTCCTTTCGTCAAAAAGTGATGTTTTGATTTACTGTTACCTATATTATACACAAAAATCATGGTATTGGAACAATCATTCTGCAAAATTGAAAAATTCTGCATGCTGCACAAAGGGATCGGCGGATAGTTGGTAAATTTAACATGGAGTTTAGGAAATACGCAGGGCAGGGAAGACCTGCCATGTGTGCTGCTATACTATGTGAGTTTATCTTGATGTACTGGCATATACGGAAATTGCATCTGCGGCGGAATAGCCGCTGCCAGTTCCGGAAGGCATGACCTCAACGCCTTGGATATTGTACCATCCTGCTGTAGAGGAGTTTGTTTTTATTGTGTATTTGTGAAACGACCAGCCATTAGCATTAGTGGACTGATTTAAAGAAAACATTATGTATGCGGCATCGTGCTGGGCGCACCAATAACGTGCAGCGGAGTCAGACAAAACTGTGCTTTTCAAGTAAACACCTATTGTTAGGTATATCGGCTCGTATTGCACAACATTACCAAACGATGTCTTTCTCATCCACGAATAAGAATCGGATCTGCTAGATGAATAAGTCCTGCGAAGATCTCCGTTGTAGTAATCGCTATCCTTTATGTATGCGGCATAGCCGGAGCGGATGTTGTAGCAGTTGGTAGTGTCTGATGTATCATTGTCAATATAGTATGATATTGTTTTCGATGCTCTTGCCGGAGCTGTCGACTCAGCTAAAGCAGGAAACGAAAAGCAGCTCAGAATTATACTTGCTGCAATAATAAGCGTAATTGCTCTTTTCATATATTTCACCTCACTTTGTCAAATTGTTTATAACGTTTATAGCGTTTTTAGCATCATTTACTATGCCATTATCCGCGCCAGAAGAGAGGAAGTGTATATTTTTCATTTCAATGTGCTGAGTAAGCTCACTGCCCGAAAAGCCTTTGAGTTCAAGAAGCACGCCGGTCTCCATATCCACAGTCATCTCAAAACTGTCGGAGGATATCTTCTCCGCGTAGCTGGGGTCGGTGACTGTGCCGCGTATAACCACTGCCTGTCTGCCCAGGCACTGCCGCACACCACTTACATCCCAGTTATCCATGTCGGGAAGAAGCGCCATGCCGAGCGACTGCGGGAAAATGCACTGAGATGCATAGGCGGTGTTTGTTATGTCCGGCCTGTAGTAATAGCCGCGCTCACCGTCGTCCATCGTCACAACGCGGTCATAGATTGCTTTTTCACCGTCAAAAAACGCCATTTTCTGCGCATGCGGCAAGCAAGCGTTGTAATCAAGCTTGACGCTCCGTTCTGAGCTGTCAAGCTGGGAAGCATAGTAACACTCGATATAATCATCATTGCTCGCGTTGTAGCTGTAGAGTATTTCATCCATGCAGACGCTTTGCAGATTCTCAATACTTCCCCTGACGCTCTCAATTGCGACCTGCTGTGGGATATCGACCTTGAAGTCGATTGTCACATCCTCGCCTGCGCGGATGAATGTGGTTGTAAAGCTGCCCTCGACAGCATCGTAAAAATCGACGCTGTTTATCATGCTGTTATAGATGTTCTCTTTAATATATGGTATTTTTTTCAAATCATTAAAGGTGTACTCCTCGACAGCTTTTCCGGAATTTTCATAGTTCGTTCCTTGCTTATCTGTTGATGAAGCGAAAGCAACTCCGCTGATGCAAATGACCAGTGCGAGTATTAAGAAAAATGGTGTAAGTTTTTTTCTGTTCATTGATCAAAACTCCTTTATCAATACCAGTATTATTGATGCGCAATAATTTGTGAAGTTATGCAGAAATTTTAGAATAATTAATATTCGGCATAGGTGGTGATCGTGATATATTCTGTGGTTTTTGCGTACAGTGTGAACGTTGTCGTGCAGCGGTAGCTGCCGGAGCCGGTGAGCTGCTTAGTAAAAGATTTTACCATTTTTGAAGAGTTTACGCTGTGGTAAATGTAATTATCGGAAGTGCCGACATTTACCTTGACCCACTTGGTTCCGGACTTTTTCTCGATACATGTCTTCGCTTTGATTTTTGTTACATCGCTTTTACCGGGGCACCTGAGCGTAACAGATGAATTCCCATCCCCGACAATGATAAATGTAACCGTCGGTCTGGCCGTGTACAGGCTTTGGGTCTCAATGCCGCCGGGCGACTGCGCTGCACATGCGGAAACAGGTACACCGGTGATGATCAGAAGACTCAGTATAAAGCAAGCTATCCTTCTCATATTTATCCCTCCTTTCTGTGTTTTTTGTCCCCTTATTTATATAGACAGAGAAAATCGAAAAAAGGGGACAGATTTTCGGAAAATTTTTTTTAATTTTCAATCAGCTTGAAAAAGCGTTAAAAATCATATACACTGTCATCGAACAGGGGGGATCGCATTGCTGATGATTTATGCGTCTGTCATTGATGATGCGGCGGAGCTGAGGAGATTCGAGAAGATATTTTATATGTATCGCTATCAGATGTTCTTTGTTGCAAATAAGATATTGAACGATGAGCACGAGGCCGAGGATGCCGTGCAGAATGCGTTTATGGGCATCGCTCAGAATATAAAAAGCCTGCCGACCGACGATAAGCGCGTCGTGCGCGCGTATACGCTGACGGCGGCGAAAAATGCGGCGCTCAATCTTCTTCCGCAGAAGCAGCGGCGCGATATGCAGCTTGATATAGATGAGGTGGATATCGCCGACGACGAGGATGTTTTCGACCGGGTCGCGGCCTCCGAGGACATGGAGACCATATCGCGTGCGATAGAGAAATTGCCGGATATATACGGCGATGTTTTGCTGCTGCACTGCGTCTGCGGCCTTGGAGTTGAGCAGACAGCGCTTATGCTCGGACGAAAAAAGGCGACTGTCAAAAAGCAGATAACAAGAGCACGAAAGCTTGTCGTCAAGCTGTGCATTGAGGAAGGGATGGTGTTCGAACATGGAGAAAACAATGTCGGCGTTTGACAATGCGCTTCTTGATAAGGCGCTGCGAAGCTTTGACTATGTTCCTGCCGCCGAAGAAATAGATCACGAATTTTCGCCGGAGTTTGAGCGCAAGTCCGAAAAGCTCATCAAAAAAAGCCGCTCGAATGTCTGGCACTGCGTGAATACGACCGCGAAAAGGCTGCTCATAGCGGCGATAATTGCGGCTTTGCTCACGGGAACCGTCCTCGCCGTCCCCGCGCTCAGGGAAGGGCTTATCGGAATATTTGTCCACGATAACGGCAGTATGTATTTCTTCACCGTTGACCGAAGTATGATAGAAAACGCACCGACGGAGATCGAAACGGCATATAATTTTACATATTTACCGGACGGTTATGAAGTTGTATGCGAAGTAATAAATGAAAAAATAGTGTCTATAGATTACATGGATGAAAACGACGGCTGGATCAGCTTCACGCAGGAGCTGGTAACACAGGATCCGCGCAACAAGCTCGGCGGGATGGCGGATTCCGAGCGCTCGGAGCTTGAGCATGTTGTGCTCAACGGCTATAAGGTGATCCAGATAATCCATGAGGAGGGCGAAGTGGAGTTCCTGTGGACGGATAACGAATATTTCTTCAGTCTGTTCTGCGATAAAGGCGGCCTCGACGAGGCGAAAAAGGTCTTTTACGGCATAAAGCCCGATGCCGAGCTTACGCAGAGGATAGCAAACGGCGAGATAATAATGGAAGGCAAGTATGTCATCGACTTGGATGACTTGGATTGAATAAGGCCGCGTTTCTCCCAAATCGGAAAAACGCGGTTTTTGTTGTGCCCCGGTGCAAAAGCTGATATAATTAAGCTGACGGAAGCCGAGCCCCTGCCGCCTGTCGCGCCCCTTTTCGGCGCTTTTCGCCTTTTTCTCATTGATGGGCGTCAGCCCACCTGCATCGAAGAAAACCGAAAATCACCTGAAAATTGACACCGACAGGTGCTTCGCAGTTTTGACAGAGCTGATTTTTGCTCAGGCAAGGCAAAGCCCGCAGGGAATACTGTCGTATTTTCAAGGGTTTTAACGCGGCATGAGCAAAAATCAGCCTGTCAAAACCGGTAGGTGTTCGGCTCCCGTCAGCTTATGAGCCTGCGGTGCGGCGAAGGCCGCCTAACAAGGAATTCGGTGCAAATCCGAAGCAGTCCCGCTGCCGTGAATGGCGACGAGGGCGCATTGGCCACTGCTTTTTATGCGGGAAGGCGCGCCCGAGATTGACCCATGAGCCGGAAGACTTGCCGCATGCATCAATTCAAGGAGGTGGGATATATGCGCGAGGACGCATGGACGCTCAACATCACCTACGAGTGAGCGCAAAATAAGAGAGAAACAAACAACTTACTTGGAGGTAAAATATGAAAAAGAGATCACTGAGCCTGCTTCTGGCTCTTTTAATGGTGCTGAGCCTCATCGTGCCCGGCACGGCGGCATTTGCCGACGACGCTGCGCAGTGGCCGAGCTTCCGCGGCAGCGATGCTAACATGGCAATAAGTGCGGCCAAGACCCCGGCCGACGCGCAGCACACCACGCTCAAATGGGCAAGCAAGCTCGGAACGGACTGGTCAAACGCGCCCGGCGCTCCGATAATCGCGGGCGATACGCTCGTCGTGATGGCCGGAGATACGCTCAACATGCTCTCCCTTACAGACGGCAGCCTTGTTAAGTCCGCGAAAATGCAGGAATCCTCGGGCTACGGCCTGACTCCGCCGACCTACGCAGACGGAATGATAATCGCACCCCTTACCAAGGGTACGGTCGAGGCCTTTGACGCGGCGACGCTCGAAAGCAAGTGGGTCTATGCCGATAAGCTCGGCGGCCAGTCGCTGTCTCCGGCGCTGTACGCAGACGGCAAGATCTATGTCGGCTTCTGGAACGATGAGGCCGAGGATGCAAGCTTTGTCTGCCTTGACGCAAAGACCGGCGCATGCGACTGGAGCCACACCGTCAAGGGCGGCTTTTACTTTGCGGGCGCGGTAGCAGTTGGCGACTATGTCTTTGTCGGCACCGACGACGGCGCAAAGGGCACAGCCGGCGACGGCGCGCTGCTGGCCTTCAAAAAGACCTACGCCGAAAACGAAGAAGTAAAGCCAGTATCGAGCGCCGTGCTCACCGGCTGCGGCGACGTGCGCAGCAGCCTCGCCTATGCCGACGGCAAGGTGTATTTCACCGCAAAGGGCGGCTATCTCGGCTGCGCATCCGTTGACGGTAAAACCGGCGAGATAAGCGGCGTCAAGACCGCCGCCCTCGGTGCTCAGAGCACCTCGACTCCCGTCGTGTACGGCGACTATGTCTACATCGGCGCGGGCATGGGCTTTTCAGATCCCGGCAAGTTCATCATAGCCGACAAGAACACTCTCGAAGTGAAGAACACCGTTCAGCTCAAGGGCTATGCCCAGTGCTCGATGCTCCTGTCGACGGCATATCTGGAGTCCGATGGCTATCTGTACTTCTACAGCACCTATAACACCGAGCCCGGCGGCGTTTCCCTCATAAAGGTCAAGGCCGACGATGCCGGCAAGACAGAGCTTATCGAGATCTTCAACGCCGAGGGCTATGAAAACTACTGCATTTGCAGCATTATCTGCGATGCCGACGGCAATCTATATTACAAGAACGACAGCGGAAACGTTTTCTGTCTGAGCAATGAGTACAGCGAGGACGTCCTTGTCAGCATAGCAAATAAGGGCCTCGTTGAGCTCAGCTATGCCAATGTCACAGTGCCCGACCGCAACGGCGACGGCGCTATCGACATTGACGAGGTCATGATTGCTGCTCACGATAAATATTACGAGGGCGGCGCCGAGAAGGGCTACGCCTCCGCGACCGGCGACTACGGCGCGTATATTACAAAGCTCTGGGGCGACGAGAGCGGAAACTTCGGCTATTTTGTAGACAATAAAATGTCAATGGGACTCGGCGACAAGGTCACCGACGGTCAGCACGTCTATGCTTACGTAAATGCGAACGCATACCCCAATAACGACGCATACGCATACTTTGACGATGCAGACATCGACGCCGGGCAGTATGAGAAAACGACCGTCAAGCTCATCGCCCAAAACGGCTACGATGAAAACTGGAGCCCCAAGTTCGAGGGCTGTGAAAAGGCTGAGCTTAAGGCGTATTCTGCCGACCTCAAGTCCGAAGTCGCGGACTTCAAGGCGGTTTCCCTCGGAAACGGCGAGTACAGCGTAAGCTTCAGTCACGCGGGCGATTACTGCATAGTCGCAACAGCGGAGAATAACGCCATCATCCCCGCCGTGTGCAAGGTCAGCGTAAAGTCTGCCGACGGCTTTGCGGATGTCAAGGAGACCGATTTCTATTACGAAGCAACGCTGTGGGGCAATGCCAATGAGATCGTGCAGGGCATAGTAAACAATGTTTTCGCACCCGGTGCAAAGTGCACCCGCGCCCAGGCAGTTACCTTCCTGTACCGCCTGGCGGGAAGCCCGGAGGTAAGCGGCGACTGCGGCTTTGCCGACGTTCCCGACAGCTACTACAGAAACGCCGTTATTTGGGCGGCCGAGAAGAAAATAACCAGCGGCACGAGCGCAACTACCTTCTCTCCGGACGAGACCTGCACCCGCGCTCAGGCTGTGACGTTCCTTTATCGCTACACGGGTGCTCAGGCATCCGAAAAGGTGTCGAGCTTCACCGACGTGACCGATACGAATGCATTCTACTATGACGCTGTAATATGGGCAGCCGAAAACGGCGTGGCGCTGGGCCTCCCCGACGGAAGCTTCCTTCCCAATGCCTTGTGCTCGCGCGGCGAGATCGTAACGTTCATTTATCGCGCGGCAGCGTAAGCAGATGAAAAAAAGATCATCAGCACTTATTCTCTGCGTTCTTATTATATGCAGCCTGCTTTCAGGCTGCATGAAGAACGCCGAGGCCGTAAACTTCGCAGGGAACATTGACCTCGGCGAAGACGGCATTATAAAAAAAGAGGTTTTCGAGCAGCTCATAGATCAAGACGAGATAGCCTCCATATGCGGAAAAAGCGGAGAGTACAGCTATAAATGGACGGTCGCGGGCGCTGATGTGACTCAGCCGCGCGATCTGTGCATGGCTGTGGATATAGCGGCCGATGCCGACGGCGGCGTTGCCGTCAAGCTCAAGACAGATGAGAGCTTCGGCTTTCTCCCTACGCTGTCAATAACGCTTCCCGATAAGTGGGATGCACAGAGGGCGAGCGTTTACGATGCAGAGGGCAATAAGCTCTCCGCTGCGTCCGTCACAGGCAGCGAGCGAACAACACTCAGCTTTAAGATACATGACGGAGTTTTCGCCTATGTTATCCGTGCCGACGAAGAAACGCCCGCGCCCGAAAGCAGCGCTAAGCTCTCCGACGGCAGCCGAACCGAGCGTGATGAGTACAAAACCGATCCCGTTCCGGCAGGAAAGCCAGAGCCCGTCGAGCCGGAGAATAAGCCGAGCGATACGGAGCGGAAAAGCTACTGCACTTTCTCGATAGACTGCCTGACGATACTGAATAATCTCGGAGACCTCAAGCCCTCAAAGCTCGACGTTCTGCCGACTGACGGAGTTATACTCGGTGCGGTGCAGGTCGAGATATACGAGGGCGAGTCGGTGTTTGATGTTTTGCAGCGCGTGTGTCGAGAGCACGGCATCCAGCTTGAAGCATCGTGGACTCCGGGCTATAACAGCGCCTATGTCGAGGGAATAGGAAATCTCTACGAAAAGGACTGCGGAGAGCTGTCTGGCTGGACCTACAGTGTAAACGGCTGGCAGCCCAACTACGGATGCAGCCGCTATGCGCTGCATAACGGCGACATTGTGCAGTGGCGATATACCTGCAACCTCGGCGCCGACGTCGGCGGGAGCGTGGCGGCGTGATTATGAAGGACGCTTTTTCAGGTCTCCACCCGGCGGTGAGCTTCTGCTTTTTCGCCGCTGTTATCACGCTTACTATGCTGTATATGCACCCGGCGCTGCTTGCGGTGAGCATTATCGCTTCGGCAAGCTATGTGTGCATTTTAAAGGGCGCGCGGCATTTTCTGAAAACGCTTTTGTACCTCGTGCCGTTTGCGCTGCTTATGTCGCTTATCAATGCCCTGTTTGATCACGCGGGCGTAACGCCGCTGTTTTATCTTTCAAACGGCAACGCGATAACAATGGAAGCGCTCACGTTCGGATTTTTCGCGTCTTTGATGTTCTGCGCTGTCATGCTGTGGTTTGCCTGCTTTAACGTCATAATGACCTCGGACAAGCTGCTGCTTTTGTTCGGCAGGCTCAGTCCGGCGGTGTCGCTGCTCATCTCGATGTCGCTGCGCTTCGTGCCGAGGTTCGGACAGAAGATACGAAGTATCGACGCTGCCCGGACGCAGATAGGAATGGGGAGCGCGCAGGGAGGATTCTTCCGGCGCTTAAAAAACAGCATGAGCGTGCTGTCTGTCACCCTTACCTGGGCGCTCGAAAGCTCAGTGACCGCTTCAAACTCGATGAAAAGCCGCGGCTACGGCGCCGCGCGGCGCACGAGCTTTTCTGTCTATCGCTTTGACGCTCGCGACGCTTTGACGCTTGCGGCATGCTTTATCGCAGCGGGTGTCACCGTTGCCTGCATTTTGAGCGGCGGGATATACGCCCGTTATTACCCATCAATAATAGTAAGCGGCTTTGGCGCCGTGCCGGCGTTCGGCACGGCGGCGTTTTCGCTGCTTTGCTTTGCTCCGCACCTTTTTGACGCAAAGGAGGCTCTTGTATGGCGGCGTTTGAGATCCGTAATCTGAGCTTTGCATATCCTAATGAGAATTCACCCGCTCTTGAGCATATTGATATGGATATCCCGGAGGGGAAGATTACGCTTATCTGCGGCGCAAGCGGCAGCGGAAAGAGCACGCTCCTGCGCAGACTTAAAACATGCCTTGCAGACCACGGCAAAGCCAAAGGCGAGGTGCTGCTTTTCGGCAAAGCGCTCGGCGAAGTACCGGAGGCCGAGCAGGCGCGCCGCATAGGTTTTGTTTTTCAGCACCCCGACGATCAGATAGTCACCGATAAGGTGTTCCACGAGCTCGCATTCGGCCCGGAAAGCCTCGGCTGGGATCAGCGAAAAATGCGCCTTGCCGTTGCGGAAATGGCGAGTTACTTCGGCTTATCCGAGCTTTTTATGAAAAATGTTTCGGAGCTCTCGGGCGGTCAGAAGCAGCTGATAAACCTTGCGTCGGTCGCGGTTATGAGGCCGGATGTGCTTATCCTCGACGAGCCTACAAGTCAGCTTGACCCTATCGCGGCCGCCGATTTTCTTGCCACACTGCGTAAGCTGAACGAGGATCTCGGCCTTACTGTCATTCTCACAGAGCACAGGCTCGAAGAGGCGCTCCCCATGGCGGACATGCTCGCCGTTTTGGAAAACGGCAGGCTCATAGCGTACGATGAGCCGCGAAAGGCCGTGATGCGGATAAAAAACAGCGATATTTTCGACTCCATGCCGGCGGCTGTAAGGATATTCTCCGCCCTCGGAGGCAAAGGTGATGCACCGCTGACGATTGGACAGGGCAGGGCGTTTATTGCCTCGCGTATACGCAATTCGGTTGACATAACGCGGAAAATCGAATATGTGCACGGTGACACGGCTGTCGAGATAAAAAACTGCTGGTTCAGATACGAAAGAAACGCTCATGATGTGCTGTGCGGCCTTGAGCTTAAACTGTACAGAGGGGAGATATGCGCGCTTCTTGGCGGAAACGGCTCGGGCAAGAGCACGAGCATAGCTCTCATCTCCGGCAGGCTCAGGCCGTATCGCGGCAAAGTCAAAAGCAATAATGCGCGTATAGCGGCGCTGCCGCAGGATCCGCGTGAGCTGTTTGCAAAGGACACCGTATCGGAGGAGCTTGCAGAACTCGGCTCGGATGAGACCGAGACAGCGCGGCTCGTAAAATTTCTTGAGCTTGAAAACCTCCTTGAGCGTCACCCGTTCGACCTCTCGGGAGGCGAGCAGCAGCGTCTTGCACTTGGCAAGGTGCTGCTCACGCATCCGGATGTTCTGCTTCTTGACGAGCCCACAAAGGGAATGGACGGGCAGCTCAAGCGATGCTTCGGCGAGCTTCTGCAAAAGCTGCGCAGCGAGGGCAAAACCGTGTTTTTGGTCAGCCACGACGTTGAATTCTGTGCCCGTTATGCCGATCGCTGCGCCCTGCTTTTCCGCGGCGAGCTCGCGGCGGAGGGTGCGCCGCGTGAGTTTTTCTCAGGTAATTTCTTTTACACGACGTCAGCTGCAAAGCTCAGCCGCGGCGTGCTCGACGGAGCGGTGCTGGCCGAGGAGGTGGTCGAGTGCCTCCGGCAATGAATAAAAGGCGAGTTACCGTCGCTGCAGCTGTGCTGATATTGTCCGCTGCAATCATCATTATAGAGACGTATCTGTGGAACAGCCGGAAATACTATCTGACCTCGGTTGTTATAATACTGCTCGCCATGCTGCCGTTTTTCGTGCGCTTCGAGCGGCGCAGACCGCAGGTGCGCGAGATTGTGCTGCTGGCGGTTATGACGGCCTTTGCCGTGGCAGGACGAGCTGCGTTTTACTGGGCCCCGCAGTTTAAGCCGGTTTGCGCCATCGTTATCCTCACGGCGGCGGCGTTCAACTCTGAGGCAGGCTTTATGGTCGGCGCCGCGTCGGGTATCATATCAAATATCTTCTTCGGGCAGGGACCGTGGACGCCGTGGCAGATGCTCGGCTTCGGTCTTGTAGGCTTCATTGGAGGGCTGCTGTTTTATAACAGGGAGGTAAAGACTGCGCCGATTGTAGCCTACGGATTTTTCTCCGTTCTCGTTATTTACGGCATTCTGCTTGACACGGCATCGCTTTTGATGTACTCGCAGAGCGTCACATGGAAGGCGCTGCTTTCCGTGTATGCCTCCGGATTTTCATTTAACCTTATCCACGCGCTGGGCACAGCGGTGTTTCTGCTCCTTCTGAAAAAGCCCGTGCTTTCCAAGCTCGGACGTATAAAAACCAAATACGGTATGATGGATTGATAAATGTGCAGATATGGGAATGACCGTGTCTGCACATTTTAAGCATCAAAATGAATAAAACCGTGTCAAAATTGCATTTTTGCAAATAGCGGAGCAAAATTGGACGTATATCGAGAATAGTGCGCTTTTTAACGTTCAAAATTAGAGGTAAAATATTTCGTTTGACTAAATTCACAAAAAATATACGTAATTTTTGTGAATTATTGCGGGCGATTATCTCAAGATTAACAAGCATAAATGTTGACGGAAAAATTGCAGAATGCTACAATATATAGGTGTTTGAAGGCGTTCATATAATGAACGGAGGTTACTTTCGATGAAGAACGTTAAGATCCTTATCGGCAACTACGGCAGCGGCAAGAGCGAGCTGGCCCTGAACTTTGCTATGCAGGCCGCCGCCCGCGGAGACAGGACGGAGCTTATAGACCTTGATATGGTCAATACATATTTCAGACTGACAGAGCGCGGCAAGATGGTCGAGCAGAAGGAGATACGGCTTGTATCCCCGAACTATGCCTGCTCGGGTATCGAAACGCTTTCGCTTCCGGCGGAGGTCGCGTCGGCCTTTGTCCTTGAGTGGGACACGGTCGTGTTCGACGTCGGCGGCGACGATGTCGGCGCAACGGCGCTGGGCCGATATCATCAGGACTTTGTTGATCTTGAGCCGGGCGCTTTGGAGGTGCTCAATGTCGTCAATATCCGAAGACCTCTGTCGGGCACCGTGGAAAAGCTCATAAGGCTTCAGGAGGGAATGCAGGTGCATTCAAGACTTCAGATAACCGGCATGATTAATAATGCAAACCTCGCTACAGAGACGACGGTCGAGGAGCTGCGCGACGGCTATAAGATGCTCAAGGAGGTGTCCGATGCAACGGGCATCCCCGTTGCATATACCACCGGCAAAAAGGAGCTGCTCGAACAGTTTCTTTCCGAGGGACATGACCCGAAGTATATCGGCAAGCCTATCCCCATAGATGTATACATGCACCGTGACTGGGATTCGTACATAAAATACGGACTGCACACGGTCGACCCGCAGAAAAACTTCAAGCATTAATTGCGCGACCCCGCTTTACGCGGATTAAATAAATTAGCAAAAAGCAAAAATAAAGAAAAGAGGTAGCAACATGGTAAAGGTAACCATCAATGAGGACCTGTGCAAGGGCTGCGGTCTCTGTGCAAGAGCCTGCCCCAGGGGTTGCATTGAACTTTCCAAGGCAAAAATCAACGCAAAAGGCTATCACCCGGCAGAGGTTGTAAGACCTGAAGAGTGCGTAGGATGCAGATCATGCGCACTTACTTGCCCCGACGTGGTAATCCACATCGAGAAGGATTAAGGAGGAAATTATAATGGCAAAAACTCTTATGAAGGGTAGCGAAGCTATTGCAGAGGCAGCCATCAGAGCCGGCGCTCGTTATTTCTTCGGCTATCCCATTACCCCGCAGACTGAGATTCCTGAATACATGTCCGCTCGTATGTTCGATCCCGACGTAAACGGCTGCTTCCTGCAGGCAGAGTCCGAAATCGCGGCGATTAACATGATCTACGGCGCAGCCGGCACCGGCGCCCGTGCGATCACTTCCTCCTCCAGCCCCGGCATCTCCCTGAAGCAGGAAGGTATCTCCTACTGCGCAGGCGCAATGCTTCCCTGCGTTATCCTGAACGTAATGCGCGGCGGCCCCGGCCTCGGCAACATTCAGGCTTCCCAGGGCGACTACTTCCAGGCTGTCAAGGGCGGCGGCAACGGTGACTACCACCTGCTGACCTACGCACCCTCCTCCGTACAGGAAGCTGTCGACATCATGATGTTCGCATACGACAAGGCAGAGCAGTACCGCATCCCCGTACTGTTCATCGCAGACGGCATCATCGCTCAGATGATGGAGCCTGTCGAGATGCCCGAAATGGTCGATTTCAAGATCGACCCCGAGAAAAAGCCCTGGGCATGCACCGGCTGGAAGCCCGGCGACGATCCCGCAAAGCGCGGCGTCATCAACTCCATTTACATCGACACCGAGTCTCTGTCCGTACATAACGCAGAGCTTCAGGCAATGTACGCTGAGGTCACAAAGAACGAGCAGAAGTGGGAAAACTACAACCTCGAAGGCGCAGAGTACGTCATCACCGCATTCGGCACTGTCGCACGTATCGCAAAGTCCGCTATCGATCAGCTCAAGGCTGATGGCATCAACGTCGGTCTGGTACGTCCCATCACCGTATGGCCGTTCCCGTACGAGGCGGTTGCACAGGCAGCCAAGGCAGACGGCGTGAAGGCAGTTCTCGACGTAGAGCTGAATGAAGGCCAGATGCTCGAAGACGTTAAGCTTGCAGTAAACGGCGCAAAGCCCATTGATTTCTTCGGCCACTGCGGCTCCCAGATGCCCACCACCGACGAGATCATTGCAAAGATCAAGAGCATGAAGGAGGGTAAATAAATGTCCGTAGTATTTGAGAGAACTAAACTCCTTAGCGACAAGACTTTCCATTACTGCCCCGGCTGCAACCACGGTATCATTCATCGCCTGGTAGCAGAGTCCATCGAGGAGCTCGAAAAGGAAGGCGTTATCGAAGAAGGTAAGGTCATCGGCGTAGCACCTGTCGGCTGCTCCGTATTTGCATATGATTACTTTAACTGCGATATGTACGAAGCCGCTCACGGCCGTGCACCCGCAGTCGCAACCGGCGCAAAGCGCGTTGTCGGCAAGGACACCCTCGTATTCACCTACCAGGGCGACGGCGACCTCGCTTCCATCGGTACTGCCGAGATCGTTCACGCTGCACACCGCGGCGAGCACATCTGCACCATCTTTGTCAACAATGCCATTTACGGCATGACCGGCGGCCAGATGGCTCCTACCACCCTCGTTGGTCAGAAGACCACCACCTCCCCCAAGGGTCGTGACGAGGCATGGTGCGGTGCACCTATCCGCGTTGCAGAGATGCTCGCGACCATCCCCGGCTCTTACTACATCGAGCGCTGCGCTGTCAACAACACCGCAAACATTCTGAAGACCAAGAAGGCCATCAAGAAGGCGTTCACCTATCAGATGCAGGGCAAGGGCTTCTGCCTGATAGAGGTTCTTTCCACCTGCCCCACCAACTGGGGTCTCAGCCCGATCGAGGCTATGAAGTGGCTCGAAGAGAATATGATTCCTTACTATCCTCTCGGTGTTAAGAAAGACAAGGAGGCCGAATAATATGAAAAAAGAGTTTATATTCGCCGGTTTCGGCGGTCAGGGCATGCTCCTGATCGGTAAGTTCCTTGCAATGGCTTGCATGCTCGACGGCAAGCATGTCTCCTGGCTGCCTTCCTACGGCCCTGAGATGCGCGGCGGTACCGCAAACTGCTCGGTCATCGTTTCCGATGATCCCGTCGCTTCCCCGCTGGTCGATATGGCAGACGTTGTTGTCGCCATGAACCGTCCTTCCCTGGACAAGTTTGAGGCTCACGTTAAGCCCGGCGGCGTTCTGGTCATCAACAGCTCGCTGATCGACCGCAAGGCAGAGCGCAACGATATCCAGGTCGTTTACTGCGACGCAAACCGCATAGCCGAGGAAGTCGGCAACCCCAAGGGTGCAAACGTTGCTATCCTGGGCGCACTGCTGGCCAAGGCTCCCGTCGTTGACGACGAGAAGATGAGCGAGGCTATCCGCATTGAGCTCGGCGAGCGCAAGGCAAAGTTCCTCCCCGGAAACATGAAGGCACTTCAGGCCGGCAAGGACGACGCTGCAAAGCAGTAATTCAAGCTTGATTTTAACAGGTACGATCTAAAGATCGTACCTGTTTTTTTATGCGCTGAATTGCGCCGGTTTATTTCTCCGTATTTTCCATGCGCAAATAACATTTCTCTACAGCGCCGAGCGACACGCTTCGGAGAATTACATAAGTATAATTATTATTACTTTATGTAAACTGACGGAGGGTAAAAATGGACATGAAAGGCTCGATCGCGGCGATAAGGAGCGCGATAGAAAAAAGCGCGGCGGAGCGCACCTCGCCGGAGGTAATAAGCGCGGCCTATGCGGTGGTGCATATGATCGGAGGCGTTCTTTTGGCGTCGGCGCGCCTGCTCGGCTCGGCCGGCCCGTTCGGCATGGCGGCGGTTGCGGCCTCCGGTGCAGGACTGAACGGTGTCGGCTGCCTCATAGGTGCGGCGATCGGATACATAATAAGCAGCGGCCTTGCAGGGAGCATACGCTACCTTGCGGCAATAGTTTTGGTGTACACCATAAGCTTTGCCTTTCAGGATACAAAGCTTGCGAAGAAAAGCATATTTGCCCCGAGCGTCGCGGCCATAGCTGCGCTCTCGACCGGCATACTGTCGAGCTTCACATCGGTGTTCACTCAGGCTCCAGCCGCAGCAGTTATACTGGTAGAAACGGTGTTTTCCTTCGGCGGATGCTGGTTTATCCGCGAGGCGCTGAGCGATGCCGAGCGTACGACTGAGGCAGAGGAGCTCAGATACGCAGGCAGCGTGCTTATAACGGCGGCGGTGCTTCTCATGGCAGTGTCGCAGATCGAGCTTTTCGGCGCGATATCGCTCGGCAGGCTTCTTGCGCTGCTGATCGTAATGACCTGCACGCTGCGCTGCGGCATCATGACCGGCTGCACTATCGGCACGGCCTTTGGCATTGCAATGGATCTGACGGCTGGCGGCATGCCGTTTTTCACAATGGCCTACGCGTTCGCGGGGCTGCTGTCCGGCATGTTCAACCGTCACGGCAGGCTGCTCTTCATTCTCGCATTCATTGTCGCAAACGCTGCCGCAGTAGCGTGCGCGTGGTCGTTTCAAACCGAGATAGATTCACTGTTTGAGGTCTTTGCGGCATCGGTCATATTTTTGCTCCTGCCCTCGGGATTTTTGAACCGCGCCGGCTCAATGGTACAGCCCGTGATCGGCGGCAGCGGAGAATCCGGACTGCGGCGATATGTTGCGCGTAGAGTCATGGGGCTGAGTAAGGCCTACGCCAGCCTCTATGAGATCGTCCGGCGCAACGTCGATGAGCAGTATAACGACGCAGATCCCGCCAAGGTTTTTGACCGCGCTGCCGACAGCATCTGCCTCAAGTGCAGGGAGAGAAACCGCTGCTGGAACAGGGATTATATCGACACGCTCTCTGCGCTCAACGACGCAACGCCGAAAATGCTCAGCCGCGGCACGCTTGAGATAGGCGATATACCGCGCCGCTTCACAGAGCAGTGCAAAACACCCGAGGCATTTGTTACGGCCGTAAACGCCGAGCTTCGCGCGGCGGCGTATCGCCGACAGTTCTCCGAATCACTGCGCGAGAGCCGCAATACGGCGTGGGGGCAGTATTCGGATATGGCCGAGATACTGGGTTCTGTTTCAAAGGAGCTCGCCGGAACGAACGGAGCCGATCATCTCGCCGAAAGGCGGCTTATCCGTTATCTTCTGTCGCAGGATATCGACGCCGACGCGGCAGTTTACCGCGACGCGCGCGGCAGACTGCGCGCCGTTATCGAAAGCGGGGCGCTTCAGCGCCTGACAAAGCAGGAAGATTATCTCGACAAGCTGTCCGGCGTTCTCGGTGTGCGTCTGTGCAGGCTTAAAAGCCAAAACGACAGCGAGGCAAAGCTCGTGCTCATGGAGGCAGAGCCCCTGGCTGTATCCGTCGGCATAGCTGCACTCAAGAAAAAAGGGGAGAAGGTCAGCGGCGATAAGGGAACTTATTTCAAGACCGATGCGGGCGTTCTGTGCGTCATTCTCTCCGACGGCATGGGCAGCGGCGAGGCCGCTGCAAGCGATAGCCGCGAGGTCATCGACATTCTCGAGGGCTTCCTGCGCGCCGGAGTCGATCCGGCAGTCGCGATGAAAACATTAAACTCCGTCATGCTTTTAAAGTGCGGCGATAACTGGGGCTTTGCAACAGTAGACCTCATGTGCGTCGATCTGTTTTCCGGCGAGACCTGCTTTTATAAATACGGTGCCGCGCCGAGCTATGTCAGCGGCAGCCGCGGAATACGCAGAATAAAGTGCGAAAACTTCGCGCCGGGGCTCAGCGGTGTTGCAGGAGCCGCACCGGATATAGTCCGTATGCGCTTAAAGCCGGGGAGCACCGCAATTATAGCATCCGACGGAGTTGTCGGCGACACGGACGATGCGTGGCTGCGCGATATGCTTCTTTCCTGCGGCGACGATATGAAGGCGCTCGCACGCGACACGCTCAAGGCTGCCGAACGCAATTGCAGCTATTCCGACGATATGACCGTCCTTGCTGTTCGCGTCGAAGAGCGCGCTTGAGGTATAAAAGCATGCTCAGACGGTTAAGCTACACGCAGAAGACTGACGACAGGGAGGCTTTAGATGTGGTAAAGGGTGTTGCAAAAAGGGTAATAGTCGTGAAATCGCCAGACCCGAAGGTGTTTGAGGAAGCGATATTCATCGTCCGCGAGGACTACATGAAAACCGCCGGAGTCACGCGTTCGCAGCTTTTAAGCGAGGCAAAGCAGGCGGCGGGAGTCTATACCGGATCGCTGAGAGGCGGCAGGATATCGACAGCTCTTGTTGCCGCGCTGTCAACGCTTCTCGGCAGCGGAGCCGCTGCGGCAATAATGTATTTAATTTTATAATGTAATATGAACAAATTCCCACAGACGGATATGTGCTGTGGGAATGACTTTTTGTCGAAAATATCACTTTATTTTTTGAAGAGCATGGTATAATATATGTATGAATTGAATTAGCAAGTGCTAACTGAAGGTGATATAATGACTGAAAAGACTTTTAAAATAAGCGGAATGCACTGCGCGGCGTGCTCGTCGAGCCTTGAGCGTTTTATGCAGCGCCAGGAGGGCGTGCAGAGTGTATCCGTAAACCTCACGACAGAAAAAATGGACATTGTCTATGACGACAATACGCTTGACGTTCCCAAGATATGCGAGCTTGTCTCGCGACTGAGCTTCGGTGCGCAGGAGTATGTTTCCGCCGACGCTCTCGCTGCCGAAAACCGCAAAAAAGAGGACGCCGAGAAGAAGGCGGAGCTCAATGCAATGAAAAAGCGCGTTATCCTGTGCATATGCTTTGCCGTGCCGCTATTGTACGTCTCCATGGGACACATGGTCGGACTTCCGCTTCCTATGTTCATGATGCCGCACCACGCGCCGCTGACCTTTGCGATCGTGCAGCTTATACTCACGCTGCCCATCGTCATCGGAGGACGCAATTTCTACATTAACGGCTTCGGCAGCCTCGTTAAGGGGCACCCGAATATGGATACGCTCGTCGCGGTCGGCACGTTTTCCGCACTGGCCTACGGCCTGTATGCCGTTGTGAAGATAGCTCTCGGCGATGCAAGCTATTCAGAGAACCTCTTCTTTGAAAGCGCTGCTGTCGTAATTACGCTCGTCATGCTCGGTAAATACCTTGAGGCGCGCAGCAAGCGCCATACCTCGGATGCAATACGAGCCCTGACCGAGCTTGCGCCGGAAACGGCGCTCGTCACCCGTCACGGCGAAACAGGCGAGGTGCCCGTATCAGAGCTGCGCGAGGGCGATGTGATAACCGTCCGCCCGGGTGAGAGATTCCCATGTGACGGCACGGTGACCTCCGGCGCATCAAGCGCCGACCTCAGCATGCTCACCGGCGAGAGCCTGCCGGTCACACTCGATGTCGGAAGCGGCGTTACCGGCGGCAGCATAAACGGCGAGGGCCTTATCGTGTTCACGGCCACAAAGGTCGGCGGAGACACGGCGCTTGCGCAGATAATCCGCATGGTAGAGGATGCCCAGGGCAAAAAGGCGCCTATCGCAAAGCTTGCCGATAAGGTAGCGGGCGTATTTGTGCCCGTAGTCATGGCGATTGCGGTCGCCTCGGCGA
>CALBGG010000057.1 GCA_937893605.1 uncultured Clostridia bacterium | reverse complement strand
AGCGCGAGCACGAGGGTTATGGGAATTATGGCGAGCGTTCGCGTGAGCTTGACGGTGACGGCCTTATCCAGCGTCTGAGAGCCCAGCCCCCACATGCTGTCCCAGGTAGAGGCGGCGGCGGTCACGGAGGACGTGTCGTTCACGGCCGTTCCGGCAAAGATGCCGAAGGCCTCGCCGGAGGTCGTCGAAAAGCCGATGAGCGTGCCCATGAGGGGGAAGACGAGCGCGGCGATGACGTTATAGAAGAATATGACCGATATCGCCTGCGCGACCTCCTCGTCGCTCGCGTCGATAACGGGCGCGGCGGCCGCAATGGCCGAGCCGCCGCAGATAGACGAGCCCACGCCGATGAGCGTTGAGATATTCGAGGGGATCTTCAGCGCTCTGCACAGGATAAACGCCACGAGCAGCGAGGTCGTTATCGTGCTCAGGATGATGGGCAGCGACTGCACGCCCGTGCGGCCGATGACCGCGAGGTTCATGCC
Organism: uncultured Clostridia bacterium; assembly: GCA_937893605.1. Classification (GTDB taxonomy): domain Bacteria; phylum Bacillota; class Clostridia; order Oscillospirales; family Oscillospiraceae; genus F23-B02. The sequence continues at coordinate 14,330 of CALBGG010000057.1, read as the reverse complement.
GAAGCCGAGCAGGATGACCGCCCACTGGAGTATCTTTTTGGACGTGAATTTGATGCCCGCCTCGAACGGCGCGCGGTTTTTCAGAAACAGCCCGACTATCATGCCGAGAAGGATCGAGATAACGGGTCCGCCCACGACGGCGAATTTCCGCCCGAGCAGCCAGGCCGGGACCGCGATAGCAAGACACAGCAGCAGTCCCTTGAGTTTTTCTTTCATTGCGGGATTTTTCCTTCTAAGAAAATTTTATGACCGAATATGCGACGGCGGCGATCTGGATTATCGTCAGCAGCGGAAAGCCGATGGCAAAGCTTTTGTGCAGCGTTTTGTGATGAAACGAGTACATTCCGACCGTGCCGCCGAGCGCCCCGCCGAGTAAGGCGAAGGCGAACAGAGTTCTTTCGGGAATGCGGCGCTTTTGAAGCTTTGCAAGCAGCTTGTCCGTGCCCATGAGGGCGCACAGCAGGATATTGACCGCCGCAAGGTAATAGGCAAGGTATTCCATCAGAGCTTGAACAGGTTAAGGCCGACATCGTCATCGTGATATCTGTCGACCTCGCCGTCGATGACGGTGACTATCATCTCGCAGGTGGCCGAGACGACGGCGCGGTTCAAGTGCCCGCCGAAGACCTCGCCCTTTTCATTGCCTGCGGACATGTGGATATGCGTGTAAAACTGCCCGTCCATGGTGTTTATCGTGCCCGCGAGGGAGACTATCTCGAAAGCGCCCTTAAATTCGTTTGCGTAGTATTTTTTCTCGGCAGTGTTGAAAACGCCGACGGTGAAGTCGTTCGTTGCGCCCAGCGCCGTGACGGAGGCGAGCTTTATGTTCTCGGCTGCCGCCAGCTCGCGTATCTTATCGAGTATCTCCTCGCCGCGGTCGATGCGGACGATGAGGGTATTGCCGAATCTCCTGTACTTCATTTTTATCTTCCTTTCTTTTTGGCCTGCTTTGCGCTTTTCTTCGGCTTGGGCTTTGCCCAGCCCCTGGCGTAGCCGGCTTTTTTCGTCATCTGCTGTTTTTCGGGCTCCCTCGGCTTTGCGGGGGCCTTCTGCCTCGGCGGACGGTCGGGACGCACGAGGCACTCCGGCCCGTAGCCGATGAGGTCCTCGCGCCCTGCCTCCTTGAGCGCCTCGATAACGAGCTTGCGCTTGTCCGGGCGCTTCCACTGCAAAAGCGCGCGCTGCATCGCCTTCTCGTGGAAGGTCTTTGCAACGTACACGGATTTCATCGTCATGGGATCAATGCCCGTGCAGTACATGCAGGTCGAGATCGTGCCCGGCGTGGGGTAAAAGTCCTGAACCTGCTCGGGCTGGCGGCCTTTTTTGTTGAGATACTCGGCCAGCGCGACGGCGTCACTTAGCGTGCTGCCCGGATGCGAGGACATGAGATACGGAACGACGTACTGCTCCTTGGAAAAGCGCGTGTTCATTTTTTTATACTTTTCCATGAAGCGCTCGTACACGTCGATATGCGGCTTGCCCATGTAGTCGAGAACGCTGTCGATGCAGTGCTCGGGCGCGACCTTGAGCTGGCCGGAGATGTGGTATTTGACAAGCTCGGCGAAGAAATCGTCGTTTTTATCCTCGAGCATATAGTCATAGCGGATGCCGCTGCGCACGAAGACCTTTTTTATGCCGGGTATCTGCCGCAGCTTGCGCAGCAGGGCGAGATAATCCGAGTGATCCGCGTCGAGATTCGGGCAGGGCGTCGGCGCAAGGCAGCGCCTTTCGGCGCACATGCCGCACTTTGCCTGCTTTTTGCACGAAAGGTGGCGGAAGTTTGCCGACGGGCCGCCGACGTCGTTTATATAGCCCTTGAAATCGGGGAATTTCGTCAGCGCCGTTACCTCGCGTATGACACTCTCGTGGCTGCGGCTGGTTACCATTCTTCCCTGATGGAATGCCAGTGCGCAGAAGCTGCATCCGCCGAAGCAGCCGCGGTTGTGGATGACCGAGAATTTGACCTCCTCGATGGCGGGAACGCCGCCGAGAGGCTCGTACATCGGGTGATACTGCTTTGTGTACGGAAGCTCGGCGACGCGGTCGAGCTCCTTCGTCTCGAGCGGCATCGCCGGGGGATTTACTATGAGATAGCGCCCGCCGTGCTCCTGGATGAGCGCCCTGCCGCGCACGGGGTCGTGCTCGGCGTACTCAAGGCGCGTCGCGTCCGCATAAAAACGCTTGCTGTCGCAGACGTCGGCAAACGAAGGCAGCGTCACGCTTTCAAACGCGCACTCGTCCGGCGAGCGGGTCAGTATGGCCGTTCCGCGTATGTCGCGCATCTCGGGCACGGGAATTTTCTTTTTGAGCCTGCGCGCTATCTCGCGCGAGGCCGTCTCGCCCATGCCGTAAACGAGTATGTCCGCGCCCGAATCGACGAGGACGGATCTGCGCACCCTGTCGTCCCAGTAGTCGTAGTGCGCAAAGCGCCGCAGCGACGCCTCAAGGCCGCCGATGACGATCGGAACCTCCGAGCCGAAGGCCTCGCGCGCGCGGTTGGCGTAGACTATCGTCGCTCTGTCCGGGCGCAGTCCGGCCTTTTTGCCCGGCGAGTAAAAATCCTCGCTGCGGCGCTTTTTCGCGGCCGTGTAGTGCGCTACCATGGAGTCAAGGTTTCCCGCTCCTATCATAACGCCAAGGCGCGGCCTGCCGAAGGCAGCTATCGCCTCGGCCGAGTGCCAGTCCGGCTGCGCGCATATCGCCACGCGGAAGCCGTCGGCCTCCAGAACGCGGGCGATGACCGTCGTTCCGAAGCTCGGGTGATCGACATATGCGTCGCCCGTAATGAGCAGAAAGTCATACCACCACCAGCCGCGCTCGTGCATCTCGTCCCGCGAGACCGGCAAAAATTCAAGATCGTCTGTCATATAAGCTCTCCCCAATACCAGCCCGACGTGCCCTTGTATTTCACAAGACAGCCGCGCGAGGTCTCCTCAACGACGCCGACCTCGTCGCCCGCTCTGAGCTCGAGCACAAGGTCGGTCGAATCGTTGCATTTGCAAAACTCCTCATCGGAGTAAAGGTACTTTGTGAGTATCTCCATCTCATATCCCGTGCGGACGTGGCGCACGAGGGAAAATTCCTTTCCACGGCGCAGCACCTGCACGTCGTTGTCTCCCCATCGGATGTAATAGCTCTTTTTGCTCCCGCGCTGCGCAGTCTTCACCCTGCGCACGGGAAAGTGATCATAGGCCTCAAAGGTAAAGTCCTCGCTCCCCTCAAAGGGGATAATAAACGCGTTTAACTGCCCGTCGTCCTTTAACGAGCAGCCGCCGTCGATAGAGATGATATGGTGCTCCCTGTCGATTATCGGGTTTGCGCAGACGCGGTCGGGGAGATACAGCATCACCGGCCAGTGGCCTACGATGACCCACTTGTCAAAGCTGTAGCCATAGCTCATGAAATTATCGAATTTCATGCAGTCGCCGCCGAGCTGCCGCTCGATGGGGATATCGGGCTTTATTCCGCCGTGCACGAAGATATAGTGCGGCGTTTCGATAACATGCGGCAGCGCCTGCAGAAAGTCCCACTCGGGCTTAAAGCGCACGGAAAGCTCCGGGATGAGGGCGGCAAAGTCAAGCCCGGGAGTTATTTCAATGCCCATCTCCGTGAGCATGTCCCACACGAGGCCGCATTTTTTGAACGTCATGTATTTTACGATGCGCTCGTCCCAGTAGCGCCGCTCGGCGCCTATGACGTCGGCCCAGGTGTCGCAGTTGCCGCAGACGGCATGGCAGTTGCCGCGTGCGGAGAGCTCCATGATAAATCTCAGCGTTTCGAGGCTGTTTTTTCCCTTTTCGAGAAAGTCGCCGTCTACGATGAGCTCGTCATTTTCCGAGAAATCGATTTTTTCAAGAAGCCCTTTGAAATAGGGCATATTCGCGTGTATATCCGAAACGGCGATGATGCGCCGCGCGCACGTGTCGAGCCTTTGGACGCGTGCGTTAACGTTCCACATTGACATTGCTATTCAAATCTCTTTTCCATGAGGTAAAGCGGCGCCCCCGCGCCGGGCTCGCTGCCGAGGACGGTAAAGCCGAGGTTTTCGTAAAATCTTATCGCCTTTTCGTTCTCCGACGAGACGTGCAGCCGCACCTTCTCGCGGCCGAGCATCTCGTAATTTGTTATCGCACGGCCGATAAGCTGCGTGCCGAGTCCGATTCCGCGCAATCCCTCTTTTATGTACACAAGGCTCACCCAGCCGACGGAGGCTCCCTTCGAGCGCTCGGGGTCTGTTTCTATAAGTCCGGCAAGCTCGCCGTCGGAGCGGAAGGCCTTTAGTATTGCGTTCTTATCCGCGGCATGGTGCCGCTTTGCGGAGGCAAGATATGTTTCGGCGTTAAAGCCCTTTAGATCGCCGTGTGCAGCTCTCCACGAGGCGGCGTATAATTCCTTGTAAAGCTCACCCTCTCTGTTCGGGTCGAGCGGCTCGTAGTAGAGGTTGTTCGGGTCTGCCCCGCGCGTCTCTTTTTTCCACCAGCTCTGCCGCGCAAACGTTGAAAGCTCCGGCGGAAGGTGGGAGTTGTCGTTATAATATTCGACCGTGAAAGCACCCTTATCGTATATGAGCTTGCTCACGGCGGTGTTGTCCCCGTGCGGAAGCGAGGGGATATCGCGGCTTTCAACGTTCAGAATATACGCTAAAAGCGAGCGGATGGCCATGCCGTGCGAGACCACGGCGACGGTTTTTCCCTCGTTTTTTACCGCTATCTCGGTAACGGTGGAGACTATGCGCACGGTGCACTCGGCGAAGGTCTCGGCCTTTGGAGCGCGCCATTGCGCGGGATCGTTGTTGAAATTGTCCATCTGCACAGGGTCAAATCTGTACATATCGCCGAAGCTCATGCCCTCGCACACGCCGAGATTTATTTCTCTCAGCCGCGGCGTGAGCTGCATGGTAAGCTTATGATACTTCGTTATCGCGCCCGCCGTCGTCACTGCACGGCGCAGATCGCTCGAATACAGCGCGTCGAGGTGAACATCCTTGAATCTCTCCGCAAGGCAGGCTATCTGCCTGTGTCCGCGCGGCGTTATGAAGCTGTTGTGCTGCCCCTGCACGATACGATAAAGGTTTCCCTCCGCCTCGGCGTGGCGGATCATGTAGATAGTTGTCATTTGCCTTGACCTCAAATACTAATTAATATATAATATCATATTATATTTATCTTTCCCTAAGAAATCAAGTGGGGGCAAACGTGAGAGTTTTACATCTTATCTCCGGCGGAGACTCGGGCGGAGCGAAAACGCACGTCCTTTCGCTTCTGCATAGCCTTAACGAGCATATCCGCGCAGACCTGGTTTGCTATATGGAGGCGGAGTTTTCAAAGGAAGCGCGCGAAATGGGCATACCGACGCAGGTTTTTGAAGGCGGCTTTAATGTGGGGCTTAAAAAAACGCGCGAGCTCATTGAAAACGGCAATTACGACATCGTCCACTGCCACGGCAGCCGCGCCAATCTGATCGGTGCGCTGCTGAAAAAGCATTTTGATATTCCCTTTATAAGCACCGTTCACAGCGATTATAAGCTCGATTACCTCGGCCGTCCGATGGCGGCCATGACCTACGGACAGCTCAACAAAATGGCGCTGCACCGTATGGATTACCGCGTGTGCGTTTCCGACCGGATGCGCGAAACGCTTATAGCACGCGGCTTTGAGCCGAATAAGCTTTTCACGATCTATAACGGCGTCGATTTTTCACGCCCGAAGCCGAGCGTCACACGGCGCGAGTGGTTTAAGGAGATCGGATGCCGCTTCCCGGAGGACAGCATCGTCGTCGGCATAGCGGCGCGCTTTGACGCCGTAAAGGATGTCGCAACGACCGTGCGCGGCTTTGCCGGAGCGGCAAGGGAAAACGACAGGCTGCGCCTTATCATTGCCGGCGACGGACGGGAGCGCGAGATGCTCGAGGCGCTGTGTTCAGAGCTTCATGTGCGCGACAAGGTCTTTTTTGCCGGATGGATAAACGGTATGGACGGCTATTATGCAAGCGTGGACATAAACGCTATAAGCTCCCTGTCCGAGACCTTTCCCTATGCAGTTACCGAGGCCGCGCGCGCCGGGATACCGACGGTGGCCACCCGCGTCGGAGGCCTGCCGAAGCTCATAATAAACGGCGAAACTGGCATGCTGTTCGAGCCGACGGATCACGAGACGATGACAAGATGCATCCTCGCCCTGGCAAACGACGAGGCGCTGCGCAAAAAGCTCGGGCATGCCGTTTACGATAAGGCAAAGCGCGAATTTTCAACCGAAAGCACCTGCCAAAGGCAGCTGAAGATATATAAAACCGTTATTCAGAGATACAATGAGCCCCGCTGCGGCGCGGTCATATGCGGCGCTTACGGCCACGGCAACGCGGGCGACGAGGCGCTGCTTACCGCCATCACCGCTCAGCTTCGGACGATAGATGAGGATATGCGCATCGTCGTCGTGTCGAAAAATGCGCGGCACACGCGGCGCACGCACGGACTGAGCGCGATACGGCGCTGGCAGATATTTCGCCTGCGGCGCGAGCTTAAGCGCTCGAAGCTGTTCATAAGCGGCGGAGGCAGCCTTATTCAGGACGTCACCAGCCGCAGAAGCCTGTGGTTTTATCTGCACACGATATCGCTTGCGAAAAAATGCGGCTGCAAGGTGCAGATGTACGGCTGCGGCATGGGACCGCTCAATTACGACTATGACCGAAAACGCGCCGCAAGGACGATAAACCGCTGTGTCGACGCCATAACCCTGCGAGATCCCCTGAGCCTTGAGTTCACGCGCGAGATAGGCGTAACGGTGCAGGAGGTGCTCGTCACGGGCGACCCTGTGCTCGATCTGCGCGGCAGGAGCGACGAGGATGCGAAGGCCTTCCTGCGCGGCCACGGCATCGACCCCGACGAAAAATATGTCTGTCTCGGCCTGCGCAGCTGGCCGGGCTTTGCCGAAAAAAGCGGCGAGATAAGAGCCGCTCTGCAATACCTCTACGACAAGCACGGGCTCGTGCCCCTGTTCATGCCCATGAACTACGACAAAGACGCTGCGATAACCGAGCCCATAACACGCGGCATGAGCGCCCCGTTCAGGGTCATGCCGAAGACCGAGGACGCGGAGCTTGAGATAGCCATCGTGCGGCAGATGAAGCTGTGCGTCGCCATGCGCCTGCACAGTCTGCTGTACGCTGTCTGCGGCAAGGTGCCGTCGGTGGGGCTGAGCTATGACCCGAAGGTCACGGGCTGTGCGCAGTATCTCGGCATTTCCTGCATTGAGTTTGAAGACGTCACGGCGCAGAGCCTTACAGGCGCTGCCGAGGCCGCGCTGTCCGAATCGGGCGCGGAAAGGCTCGGCCGACGCTTTGAATATATCAAAAACGCCGAAAGGATGAATATCGAGACCGCAAAGCGGCTTCTCGGCGAATAAGGGGGAGATCTAATGATAAGAGCGGCGGCACTTGTCTCCGGCGACGGAGCACTTCTGCAGACGGTACTTGATTCCATGTACTTCGGTGAGATCCCGAATTTCGAGCTCACCGCGGTCATATGCACGGAGTCGGACGCTTACGCGCTGCGCCGTGCGCGCAATTCCGGCGTGGAGGCCTTCGTGGTCGAGCCCTCGCTTTTCCCGACAAAGCTCAGCTACAGCATGGCCGTTTCAAACAAGCTGCGCGATATGGACATAGACCTTGTCATCCTCGCCGGCTATAACATGCCGCTGGGCGTCATATCGACGCAGTTTCGCAAGCGCATCATCGGCGTGTACCCCTCGCTGATCCCCGCCTTCGTCAACTGCGACGACGCACCCGAGCGCGCCGCGCTCGAACGCGGCTGCCGCGTCACCGGCGCAACGGCGTTTTTTGCGGATATCGACGGCAACATCGGCGCGATCATCGCCCAGCAGGCAGTGGATATTCTCCCGAACGACACACCCGAGAGCCTGTCGCGCCGCATCATGGAGGATGCGGAATGGAAGCTGCTCCCCAAGGCCATAATACTCTATTGCCAGAACCGGCTTGAGATCCATGGCGACAGAGTTATCATAAAAGGCGAATAAAAAACGGAGGTTTTACTATGGAAATAACAATGAAAATAGAAGGCATGCAGTGCGGTCACTGCTCATCGCGCGTCAAGGCCGCGCTCGAAAAGGTCGAGGGCGTTTCCTCCGCCGAGGTAAGCCATGAGACCGGCATCGCCGTAGTAAAGGGCGAAAAGCTCGATCCCGCCGCGCTGAAAACGGCGGTCGAGGATCAGGGATTTTCGGTGGCGAATTGACGCAGCCGAAACAGAGGGCGACAGATGGCTTTGCCGACGCTCACCGGCCGGCCTGACGTAAAAGGCGTATAAGCATAATATAAAAACGCCGCAAAAAAGAGAGTGCAGACCAAAATCTGCACTCTCTTTTTTATAGGCGCATTGAGTCTATCCCAATACGTATTTTACAGCTGCCCGGTATCGAAACAATGGTGAAAACCATAGCGTTCAGCATCCCATGAGTACGATAAAATTTTTGCATCGTCCTCTCGGTAAGCGACAGCTTTACGGTTTTGCCGGCAGGTGCGATATCGGGCTTGCGCAATCACCGTATCGGCAACAGCCTTAATTCGCCTCTAAAACAGCCTTGCAGCGGGGGCAGAGGCCGGTCTCGGGGTCGGCGGCTCTGGAGTGCATCCAGCAGCGCGGGCACTTCGTACCCTCGGCCTCCTTGACGGAGACGGTAAGACCCGGGTTATTTGAGCCGGAGGCGGTGACGGCGGTATCGTCCGCCGCGTCGTCCTCGGCGATGAGGCACTCGGAAACGATGAGCAGCTCCTTAAGATTCATGTCGGAGACCTTGTCGAGCACTGCCTTGCTCTCGCCGGAGGCGTGCAGGGTAACGGAGGCCTCGAGAGGCTTGCCGATGCGCTTGTCTGCGCGCGCCTTTTCAAGAACGCCGTTTACGTCGCTTCGCACGGAGATGAGCGCGTCCCACTTTGTCATCGCGGCATCGTCGAGCGCGTACTCGGCAAAGGGCTTGTTCATCTCGTTGAGCACGACGTTGCGGACATCGTCCTCTGCGCGATGAGGCATCGAAAGCCAGATCTCGTCGCAGGTGAAGGCGAGGATTGGCGCGAACATCTTGGTCAGCGTATCGAGGATCAGGAAGAGCGCAGTCTGTGCGCTGCGGCGCTCAAGGCTGTTGCGGCCGGAGCAGTAGAGCCTGTCCTTGATGATATCGAGGTAGAAGTTTGAAAGCTCAACGACGCAGAAATCGTTGATCAGGTGCGACACGACGTGGAACTCGTACTCGTCGTAGGCGGCGAAGGCCTTCTCGATGAGCTTGTTGAGCTTCGTGATCGCCCATTTGTCAAGCTCCGGCATATCCTCGGGCTTAACGAGGTCGTTTGCGTCGAAGCCGTCAAGGTTGCCGAGACAGTAGCGCGCGGTGTTGCGGAACTTGAGGTAGTTCTGGCTAAGCTGCTTGAAGATCTCGTCCGAGCAGCGGACATCGACGTGATAATCCGACGAGCCTGCCCACAGGCGCAGAAGATCTGCGCCGTACTTATCGAAGATCTCCGCCGGATCCATGCCGTTGCCGAGGGACTTGTGCATTGCTCTGCCCTCGCCGTCGACAGTCCAGCCGTGGGTTACGCACTCCTTAAACGGTGCGCCGCGGCCGAGTGCGCCGACCGCTACCAGCAGCGAGGACTGGAACCAGCCGCGGTACTGGTCAAGACCCTCGATGTACATCGTGGCCGGCCAGAAGCCCTGATCGCGCTCCATCGCCGCATAGTGGGTCGAGCCCGAGTCGAACCAGCCGTCGAGCGTATCGGTCTCCTTGGTGAAGTGCTTGCCGCCGCAGTGCGGGCAGGTAAAGCCCTCGGGCAGAAGCTCTGCCGCTTCGCGCTCAAACCATGCGTTCGAGCCCTCTTTTTCGTAGATCTTGGCAACGGACTCGATGCTCTCGTCGGTGCAGACGGGCTTTGAGCAGTCGTCGCAGTAGAAAACGGGGATGGGCAGACCCCAGCGGCGCTGGCGCGAGATACACCAGTCGGTGCGCTCGAGTATCATGCTTCTCATTCTGTCCTTGCCCCATGCCGGAACCCAGCGCACGTCCTCGCATGCAGCGGTGGCCTCGTCCTTGAACGAATCGACCGAGCAGAACCACTGCGGCGTCGCACGGAAGATGATCGGCTTCTTGCATCTCCAGCAGTGCGGATAGCTGTGGATGATGTCCTCGGACGCGAAGAGCATGCCGGACTCCTTCATGTCGTTGAGGATGACGGGGTTACTCTCATCGGTGCCCATGCCGGCATACTTTCCGGCATAGTCGGTGTGCTTGCCCTGATCGTCCACGGGAACGACCATGTCCATGCCGTAGCGCTTGCAGGTCTGATAGTCGTCCGCGCCGAAGCCGGGAGCGGTGTGGACGCAGCCCGTACCGGAGTCCATGGTGACATAGTCTGCCAGCACGAGTCGGCTGGTCTTGGGCAGGAAGGGGTGGTCTGCGAGCATATTCTCGAAGAACGCGCCCTCGTGTCTTTCAATGATCTCGTAATCGTCAAAGCCGCCCAGAGCCATGACCTTCTTTGTCAGAGCCTCGGCCATGATATACATCTCGCCGTTGGGAGCCTTGACGATGACATAGCTCTCCGTAGGGTGCAGAGCGATGGCGAGGTTGCCGGGCAGGGTCCAGATCGTCGTCGTCCAGATGACGAAGAAGAGCTTGGACTTGTCCAGATTTCCGAGCTTGCCGAGGTCGTCGTGCATGGGGAACTTTACGTAAACGGTCGTGCAGGGATCGTCCTTATACTCGATCTCGGCCTCAGCCAGCGCGGTCTCGTCGTGAGCGCACCAGTAAACGGGCTTGAGCCCCTTGTAGATGTGGCCGTTTTTATACATCTTGCCGAAAACGCGGGTCTCCATCGCCTCAAAGCCGGGGTTCATGGTCTTATACGGATGATCCCAGTCACCGATGACGCCCATGCGCTTGAAGCCCTCGCGCTGCACGTCGATATAGTGGTCGGCGTAGGCGTGGCAGGCCGAGCGGAAGTCGGCGACGCTCATGGCCTTATGGTTTAATTTCTGCTCCTTGATGATGGCCGACTCGATGGGCATGCCGTGGTTATCCCAGCCGGGGATGTACGGCGTATAGTAGCCGCGCATTGCATAGGTGCGCGTGATGAAGTCCTTCAGGGATTTGTTCAGCGCGTGACCCATGTGCAGAGCGCCGTTGGAGAACGGAGGGCCGTCGTGAAGGCTGAACAGGGGCTTGCCTTCGTTCTTTTTAAGCATCTCGTTGTAGATATCCATCTCCTGCCAGTGCTTGAGCATATCGGGCTCGCGCTTGGGCAGTCCCGCGCGCATCGGGAACTCGGTTCTGGGGAGATTGAGTGTTGCGTCGTACTTCTGTGCCATAAATTTATCCTCCATTTTTAGTTGCGAATTTAGTCTGTACCTTATACATTTATGTCGGTATCCCGACCGGAAGCGCAAGCCGAAACCGCAGCGCTAACGGGAAGCGGCAGTTATTCGGTTTCCTCCGCACCCTCGACACCGGGCTGACGAAATAAACATATAGGCACAATGTAGGTGCGCCTCTGAAAAAACAAAAAGGCGTGCCGATGTTTCCGCACGCCTTTGAACTCGCCGATGAAGCAAATACCGATAGCCGAAGCGTTCGCTTCGGCAAAAACTCAGATCTCGTCTTTTATAAAGTTGAATACCTGAGTGTTGCCGGAATCCGCGGGAGTGGGTTCGGAAACGGGAGCGGGCTGCTCCTTCGGTATTCGTATGGCCTCGGGCTTTACGACCTCGCTGCCGGTGGCCTTCATGAGGGTATCGAGCGTCTGGAGCTGCTTCTGGCACAGCTCGCGGGCGCTGTCGAAGAACTTCGCCGAGCTGAGCTTGGCGGCCTGAAGGCGGGACTCCTCCTGGGCGATCCTGTCGTCGATATTGCCCAGCAGCGCCGCTGCCTTGGCCTCGGCCTCGGCGACGATGTTCGCGCTGCGCGTTCTCGCGTCGTTCTCGATCTGGACGCTGAGCTTCTGCGCCGAGAGGATGGCCTGATTCAGGGCGCTCTCGTTCGTGCGGTACTCTTCGATCTTGTCAACAAGCACCTTCATCTTGCTCTTGAGAACAAGGTTCTCCTTCTGCATGGCCTCAAAATCGTTCGCCAGCTCGTCAAGATACTCGTCGATGGTCGCCATATCGTAGCCGCCGAACATGCTTCTTGCCTTGTCAAAGCTCTTTTCACGGATCTCCTGCGGAGTAGTCATATCTTAAAATCCACCTTTCAGTAGTCGCTGTCTGTTAAAAATAAAGTCCCGCGCTCTCGAAATCGGCGACCGCGTCGCCGACGAGGTCTACATTCGTGGGCGCGATTATATACGCCTGCGCGGAAACGCGCATCACCCTGCCGCCGAGAGCATACGCCGCGCCGGACAAAAAGTCAAGCAGTCTGCGTGCGGTCTCGGTCTCTGTCATCTCAAGATTCATGAGCACCGCCTGACGGGCACGGAGACTGTCGGCTATTTCGGCCGCCTCGTCAAACTGCTCGGGACGCACGAACTTGAGCTTCATCTTCTGCTTTTCCTGCGCGGGAGCGGAGTAGCCCGCCTGGGGCTTCGGCTCGCGCTTTGAAAAAACGGGACGCGGCTGCTTTTCCTCAAAGCCGTCCTCGGCGGGAGCATCAGCCTCCTGATTGAACTCCTCCTCGGCCGCACGCTCCTCGTTTTCTATATAATCATCATCGTAAGGGTGCATAGCATTGCGAATATTATCAAGCCAGGCCATTGCACGACCTCCTTTACGCTTAGTATCCTGCTCAGTAATGTCTTGCTCCGAAAATGCCGGTGCCGACGCGGACGATGTTCGCGCCTTCCTCGATCGCGGTCTCAAAATCCGCGCTCATACCCATGGACAAAAAGTCCATAAAGACATTATCGTATTTTTTTGCTCCGATGTCAACAAAAAGCTGCTTCATTGAGCGAAAATATGGGCGAATTTCTTCCGTTTTTTCGCAAATCGGGGGTATTGCCATCAATCCGCGCACCCTGACGGCGGAAAATTGCGCCATCTGAGGCAGGTACTGTTCAAGCTCATCGGGCGCAAAGCCGGACTTTGCCGCCTCGCCGCCGATGTTCACCTCCAGCAGCACGTCCTGAATAAGGCCCATGCTTTTTGCCTTTTTGTCGATCGCCTCGAGAAGCTCCATGCAGTCGACAGACTCTATGAGCTGCACCTTTCCGATAAGATATTTTACCTTATTTTTCTGCAAATGTCCGATGAAGTGCAGCGGACAGCCCGTGTAGGCGCCCTGCTCGAATTTCTCGGTCAGCTCCTGCACGCGGTTCTCGCCGCAGATATCCACCCCGGCAGCTATGGCCTCGCGCACACGGGCAGCGTCGTTCATCTTCGTCGCCGCGCAAAGGCGCACGTCCTCCGGCGCTCTGCCGCTTCTTACGGCGGCGGCCGCGACGCGCTGTTTTATTTCTTTTACGTTTTCTGTGATACTGTTACTCATTTTTCATCCCGGCTTTATCATTATTTTATATTAAATTCTTGATTATTTTCGGGCGCTCGCATTTCAGCCGCCCAAAATTATCTGCATATTTTCTCTTATTTCATCCTCCTTAGCAAGGCAATATCCCTCGCAGGTCAGGATGATCTCGACGCCGCAGCGTTCGGGAAGCCCCGCACGCATGACGTAAACGAAAGTGCCGTTTTCGTCATGGTGCAGCGCCCCTTCGGGGATCCTTATCCCCTGCGTCTCGGAGAGCCGTATTTTAAACGCGGCGCGGCGCGTATTCAGAACGTCCTCAAGACATGCGCGGCAGCGCAGAACTATCCTGCCGCCCTCGGCGGAGACGACCGTCGCCGCGCACTCGTCCGGCAGCGAGAGATAAACGCTCTGCCCGACTCGAAATTTGTCGTATTCGGGCGTGTAGGCGATAAAATACCAGCCTCCCGAAACTATTTTGCCCACGGCGCCCTGCGGGATAAACGGCTCTGCGGAGACGACATCCTCGCGCGATGCGCCCTCGAGCCCGTCGAAAAAGGTGCTGAAAATGCCGCTTTGCGGCGCGTAAGTGAGGCTCGGCATCTCGATCCTGTCGGGAGCTGCGCCGCCGGAGAGGGCAAGGTGCTCAAAATAAGCGTCCTGCATATCCTCCGGCACGGCGACGACGCCTCCGCCGGAGACCATGTCGCCGGTTTTGTGCGCAAGGTACGCGCCTTCGTCATCGCACACGACGACCGCCTCGTCGCGCCAGACGGTGCCCTCGGCAAGGACACTGAGCGTAACGTCGGCGCGCTCTGCCGTCACAGTTTTCGGAGACTGCTCGCGCTGGGCAAAAAACGCAAGCGTCCACGCCGC
>CALBGG010000056.1 GCA_937893605.1 uncultured Clostridia bacterium | reverse complement strand
GCTCTCATCGATGATGAAAGCTTCTGCTTTTGGCACGCCGTAAGGGATTCGAACCCCTGACCTTCTGGTCCGTAGCCAGACGCTCTATCCAGCTGAGCTAACGGCGCTTATTGCTTAGCGCCTTAGTATATTAGCACAGCCGGAGGGGAAATGCAAGCCTTTTTTAATTATTTTCGGCCGTATTGGCCAAAATAATTACATGCCGATGGAGCTTGATACCGCGTCGACTACCTCGCCCATTGTTTTAAGCGTCTTGCCTACAATGTTTTTCGGCGTCTTTTTGGCGCCGGACATTGTCATTCCGGCCAGCGAGCCGACCGCCACGCCTATACCCATGCCAACGAGAAAATTTGTCTTATGCATTGTTTACACCTCCGCAATATATTATGACCAATTTTGTTTTGCTACACCGCTGCAATTTGTGTTATACTACACTCATTACTCCAGGAGAGGAGATTTTTTGATGAGTGTAAAGATTCTTGCCGTCGGCGACGTATGCGGCGAGCCGGGGCTGGATTATCTTACTAAAAATTTGCGCCGCCTGCGCAGTGAGCTGGAGCTCGGCTTCGTTGTCGTAAACGGCGAAAACGCAAATGTCGTCGGCATAACGCCGCGCCAGGCGGACATGATCCTCCACGCCGGGGCGGACGTTATCACCCTCGGCAATCATACATGGACGCGCACCGAGCTGCGTCCGTATCTCGACGAGCGGCGCAAGATACTGCGCCCGGCAAACTGCGCGCCGCAGTGCCCGGGGCGCGGCATAGATGTCTACAAAACGAGCTTCGGCGACGTGTGCGTCATGAACCTTATGGGTCATTTCACGCTGGACACGAACACGGATAACCCCTTCGTCATTGCCGACGGCTATATGGAGGAGATACGCGAGAAGATCATTCTCGTCGATTTTCACGCCGAGGGCACGAGCGAAAAACGCGCCATGGGTTTTCTGCTCGACGGCAAGGCCAGCGCCGTCTGGGGAACGCACACGCATGTTCAGACCTCGGACGCCTGCATCCTGCCAAACGGCACTGGATATATAACCGATCTCGGCATGACGGGCGCGATAAACTCAGTCATCGGCATCGAGCCCGAACAGTCGATCGGCAAGTTCTTCGGTGACCCGCCGCGCAGATACGACTCTGCCAAGGGGCCTGCGAAGCTCGAAGGCTGCATATTCACAATTGACCCGGAGACGGGAAAATGCCTTGCTGCGGAGGGAGTGAGATTCACATGAGCGAGCTTAAAATCCTGCACGCGGCGGATCTGCATCTTGACTCCCCGTTTGAGGGGCTCGGCACGGCCAAGGCCGCGCAGCGCAGGCAGGAGCAGCGAAATCTGCTCTACCGCATAGCACAGCTGGCGAAGACAGAGAGCGTCGACCTTGTCTTGCTGGCCGGTGACCTTTTGGATTCCGACAGCACCTATGCCGAAACCGCCGAGGCGCTTTCCGATGCGCTCGGCAGCATATCCGCACCCGTGTTCATATCGCCGGGCAATCACGATTTCTATTCGCCGCGCTCACCTTACGCGCAGGTCAGGTTTTCTGAAAATGTGCATATATACAAAAGCGCGGATCTTGAGTGCATTGAGCTTCCCCGCCTCGGCGCGAGAGTCTGGGGCGCGGCCTTCTGCGATAAATATTCGGGCGCCATGCTGCACGGCTTTTCTGCGGCAAAGAGCGCCGGAGTGAAGGATATAATGTGCATCCACGGCGAGGTCGCCGCGGCGTCAAATTACAACCCCATTACGGAGCTCGATATCGCGGCCTCGGGCATGGACTATATCGCCCTGGGGCACATCCATAAGGAAAGCGGACTTAAAAAATCGGGCGCGGCATATTATGCCTGGCCCGGCTGCCCGGAGGGGCGCGGCTTTGACGAAACGGGCGAGAAGCATGTTTACATAGTTTCGCTCGGCTCATCGTGCAGCGTAAAGCCGGTGTGCGTCGCGCAGAGACGATACGAGATATTAAATGTTGAGCTTACCGGCGGCGATGTTATAAGCGACGTTTTGGCCGCGCTGCCGGAGAATACGGCAAGCGACGTTTACCGCATCATTTTGCGCGGCGAATCGGCAGAGGCACCGCAGACGAACGCGGTCACGGCGGCGCTGGAGGATAAGTTTTTCTCGCTTCAGGTGCGCGATGAGACGGTGCTAAAGCGCGACGTGTGGGAGAACGCCGGGGAGGATAACCTGCGCGGACGTTTCCTTTCACGGCTCAAGGCGGCTCTTGACGCGGCAAAGACCGACGCCGAGCGCGAAAAGATAAGTCAGGCGGCGCGCTGGGGGCTTGCCGCTTTGGATAAGCGTGAGGAGGTGGTACGTCATGATGATTAAAAGGCTTGACGCCACCTTCGGAAGGCTCGAGGGCGAAAGCCTTGAGCTGCATGAGGGACTGAACGTCATCTCGTCCCCGAACGAGAGCGGCAAGAGCACATGGTGCGCGTTTATCCGCGCCATGCTATACGGCATTGACAGCTCCGAGCGTCAGAAGGCGGGCTTTCTGCCCGATAAAATTCGCTACGCTCCGTGGTCGGGCGAACCCATGCAGGGCAGCATGCAGATAGAAAGTAATGGGCGCGATATAACGCTCGTGCGCACGACTAAAACAGCCTCCGCTCCGATGCGTGAATTTTCCGCGGTGTACACGGGAACGAATGTCCCCGTCGAAGGTATTACCGGCGCAAACGCCGGCGAAGTGCTGACCGGCGTGAGCCGCGACGTTTTCCGCCGCAGCGCGTTTGTCGAGCAGGGCAAGGTCACTGTGACGCAAAGCGCCGAGCTTGAAAAGCGCATCAGCGCGATCGTATCCACCGGCGATGAGGACTGCTCCTACACCGAGGCCGACGATCGTCTGCGCCAGTGGCAGCGCAAGCGCCGCTTTAACCGCTACGGCCGACTGCCGGAGCTTGAGGATGAGCTTTCGCATAAAAAACGGCTTTTATCGGAGCTTTCGGATGCGTCAAAGCAGCGGAAGAATATGTCCGCCGAGCTTGAGGCGGCGAAAAAGGAGTGCGAAAAGCTCGAGAGCGAGGTCACAGAGAGCCGCAAGGCTGTACGCAAGGAGGCGCTCAGCAGTCTTCAGGGCGTCAGAAGCGAGGTAAACTCCGCGACCGAGCGGCACGATAAGGCAGTCGAGCGGCGCGACAGCTGCCGGGCGGCGCTGTGCGCCTGCTCGATAGGCGAGCGCAAGCCCGAGGAGGTCAAGGCCGAGGTCAAGGCCGATCTCGCCGAGGCGCTCAGCCTTAAGGAAAAGTCCGAGCGCAAGGCATCTCCCGCTTTGGCTATAATATTGATGGTGCTGTGCGGAGTACTCATCGCGGCCGGCCTTTTGCTTAAGGATTTCATGATCCATGCCTTTGCGGCGGCCGCCGTCGCGCTGGCTGCCGGCATTATCCTGCTTGTCCGCTCCTCAAGGCGCAGGGCGGAGACCTGTGAGGCCGCAAAGGCGCGCCGCAAGATACTTTCAAAATACCGAGCCGAATCCGAGGAGGATATTGCGTCGAGCCTTGACGAATACCTTGAGCTTTACAAAAACTATGCCGAGGCGCAGCGTGCCGAGAAGGAGACCGCAGAGGTTCTCGCCGCGGTGCGACGCCGCCAGGAGCAGGCCGAAAGCAAAACACTTACTCAGCTCGACTTCACAGGCGGCGATAATCAGGCCGCTCAGCTGAGCCGCCGCCTTTCCGAGGCTCGTGCGAAATGCAGCCGAATTTCCGCTCAGATGGCCGAGCACAGCGGCAGACTCGCCGCGCTGGGAGATCCCCTGGTCCTCGGCTCGGAGATCAGCCGAATGGAGAGCGAATATGCGGAGATAAGCGCCGAGTACGATGCGATAGCTCTGGCTGTCGACACTCTGCGCAAGGCCAATGAGGATATACAGAGCCGCTTTTCTCCGGCGCTGGGCAAGCTCGCCGCGGAATATATGCAGTTTGTCACCGGCGGGAAATACGACGGCGTGATGCTCGATCGTGATTTCTCTGCAACGGTGCATGAAAACGGCAAAAACGTTCCGCGGGGCGCGGAGTATCTGAGCGCGGGCACGCTCGATCTTATGTATCTTGCCGTGCGCCTTGCAGTGTGCGCTTTGGCGCTGCCCGAGGACGCAAATTGCCCGCTTATAATAGACGACGCGCTCGTGAACTTCGATGCCGAGCGCAGAAGGCAGGCCATGGCGCTGCTCGAAAAGATCGCGCAGGAGCGGCAGGTCATACTCTTCACCTGTAACTGAATATAATATGAAAAGACCACTCTTCGTGAGCGGTCTTTTTCGTTGAAAAATGCGCTGTGCCGTGATATCATGAAAAACATGGAACAGTTAAAGAAAAACGAGATATTTGAAGCCGAGATAACGGCTTATAATTCCGAGGGCAGCGGCGTTGCGCGCATGCTCGGCAGGGCAGTATTCGTGCCGCGCACGATCGTCGGCGAAAAGTGGCGCATCGTCATCGTCAAGGTCACGGCCTCGGCGGTGTACGGCCGCGCACTCGAGCCGTTAAAGCTATCGCCGGAGCGCCGAGAGCCCGAGTGCGAAAATTATCTGCGCTGCGGCGGCTGCGGTCTATGGCATATGAGCTACGACGAGGAGCTGCGCTTTAAAACGCAGCGCGTGAACGACGCACTGGAGCACATAGGGCATCAGTCCGTGCGCGTCGATCACATCACCGGCAGCAATGAAACGGCGCACTATCGCAATAAGGGCATCTATGCCGTGCGCGAGGTCGAAGGCCGCGCCCGCAAGGGATTTTTTGCGCCGCGCAGCCACGAGCTCGTGCCGGTCGGGCGCTGTCTTATACAAAGCGATATAGCCGATAAGGCCGCCGACGCGGTAGTGCGGTTTATGAATGATAACGGCATCCGTGCATATGACGAGAAAACGCACAGGGGTTTGGTGAAGCATGTTTATGTGCGAAAAGCGGTCAATACGCCCGATGCCGCCGCGGTCATCGTCGCCTCCGGAGGATTCGGCGCACGAACGCAGGCGCTTGTCGATTTCATGCGCAAGACCTGTCCGGAGCTCACGGGCATCGTTTTGAATGTTAACAAAACGAGCGGCAACACTGTCCTTGCCGGGGATTTTCACACTCTGTGGGGCAGGGATTTTATACGCGACAGCTTAGGCGGTACAGTCTATGAGCTCGCCCCGCAGGCGTTTTATCAGATAAACCCGCCACAGGCGGAAAAGCTCTATAAAAAGGCCGTCGAGTATGCCCGGCCCGAGGGCAAAACGGTTTTGGACATGTACTGCGGTGCAGGCACGATAAGCCTGTTTCTCGCAAGATCGGCAAAGCGCGTCATCGGAGCTGAGATAATCCCCGAGGCGGTGGAGAACGCGCGCGAAAACGCGCACCGAAAC
The DNA here is from genome assembly GCA_937893605.1 of uncultured Clostridia bacterium. Lineage (GTDB taxonomy): Bacteria > Bacillota > Clostridia > Oscillospirales > Oscillospiraceae > F23-B02. Next base: position 6,165 of record CALBGG010000056.1, on the reverse strand, counting down.
GGAATAGGAAACGCGGAATTTATCTGCGCCGACGCATCCGAGGCGGCGCAGAAATTCCTGCGCGACGGCGTGCGGCCTGAGGCGATAGTCGTCGATCCGCCGCGCAAGGGCATGGACAAGGCGGCTGTGCGCGCCTTGTGCGGCATGGCGCCGGAGCGCATAGTGTACGTCTCCTGCAATCCCGCGACCCTCGCGCGCGATATATGCGTGTTTAACACCTGCGGCTACGCCCTGCGCCGCGCCGAGGCCGTGGACATGTTCCCGAGAACTGCACATGTTGAGACGGTATGTCTATTGTCCAAATTTCAAAGTAAAGAACATATCGAGATCGAAGTGAAGATGGACGAGCTGGATTTGACAGCGGCGGAAAGCAAAGCCACATATCAGGAAATCCGGGACTACGTGTTTGAGCATACCGGACTGAAAGTCAGTCACCTCTATATCGCACAAGTGAAGCAGAAATACGGCATCATTGAGTGTGAAAACTACAATAAGCCGAAGTCCGAGGACGCCCATCAGCCCCAATGCCCGCCGGAAAAGGAAGCGGCGATTGCAGAGGCATTAAGGCACTTTGGAATGATATAATAGATGGTGTTTTATGACAAAGCAGCGATGACCATACTGGTCATCGCTGCTTTGTTCTGCTTTTAGTTTTGTATAATTATATGCTGTAACCAGCGCGGTAACCCTGTTCGATGGCCTTCATGCCGTCGCCCGGCTCGGCGGCGCCGCCGGCGTAGACGACCTCGGAGCAATATTGCTCGAGGGTGCCCTTGAGCTCGGTGTTGGCCTGGAGGCCGCTCGCTATGACGACCGCGTCGAAAGGCCCGATGACAGTCTCGACTCCATCGTGCTTGACGTTCATGGTGCGGTCGGCGTTGATGCTAACGACGGCGGTGGCCGGGTGCAGGTCGACGCCATATTCATTGAAGTTCTTCATAAGGAAGAACTTGATGTTGGCCGGCTCCTCAGCGCAGATTTCGGGCAACATCTCGACGATGGTCACCTGGTTGCGGTGCGTGGCGAGGAAGTTCGCCGTCTCGCCGCCGACGAGGCCGCCGCCGATTACGGCTATGTTGCCGTCGACCATCTTCTCGCCGCCGAGGACCTCCATGGCAGTGCAGACAAAGTCGTTGTCGGTGCCGCTCACGGGCGGGATGAAAGCGTGGCTGCCGCTGGCGACCACCACGGCGTCGGGCTTGCCGTCGTGGACCATCTCGGGCGTCAGCTCGGTGTTGTAGCGGATGTCCACGCCGAGCTTCTCAAGCTGGGTGCGCTGCCAGACGATGAAGGAGCTTATCTCGCCCTTCCAGGGGGCCACGGCGGCAAGGCCGTAGAGGCCGCCCAGGCGGTCGCTCTTTTCAAAGAGGGTGACCTTGTGACCGCGCTTAGCCATGACTATTGCCGCCTCACAGCCGGCAGGGCCGCCGCCTGCGACGTAGACGTTCTTCTTGACCTCGGCCGGGGCGAGCTTGAACTCGTCCTCACGCACGGTGCGCGGGTTGAGGGCGCAGCCGCCACAGTGCCCGGAGTCTATTTGAGCCGCACATCCCTGCAGGCAGGCAATGCAGTGGATGATATCCTCGTAGCGGCCGGCGAGGGCCTTCTCGGGCATGTGAGGGTCTGCGAGGGAGGCGCGGCCCATGTAGCAGGCATCGGCCTTGCCGGAGCGGATGATGCTCTCGGCCACGAATTCATCGTTGACGCGGCCTACAGTGGTGACGGGAATGGAGACGACTTTCTTAATCTGCTCGGCATAGTCAGCAAGCCAGCCGTGACCCATGGCCGCGGGGGGAACCTGCATGTACCAGGTCTCATATACGCCGATGGAGACGTTGAGGGAGGTAATGCCGGCCTCCTCGAGCATGATGGCCATGGCCTTGGTGTCCTCGATTGTGAGTCCACCGTCGGTGCGCTCCTCAGCAGAAATCTTGTAGTCGATGGCAAAATCGTCGCCGCACTTCTTGCGGATGTTCTTGACTATCTCGACGGGGAAACGCATGCGATTTACAAGGTTACCGCCGTACTTGTCGACGCGCTTGTTGGAGTAGGGGGAGGTGAACTCGGTGATGAGGTAGCCATGGGCACCGTGAATCTGGATGCCGTCAAAACCGGCCTTCTTGGCGCGCAGAGCCGCGTCGCCGAACTTTTCGACCATGGCGTCGACTTCCTCGGTGGTCATCTCGCGCGGCAGGGCGCGCTTTTCAGGACAGGGGATCGGGCTCGGGGCGAGAACCTGCTGGCCAATAATCCACTCCTGGGTCTGGCGTCCGCCGTGGAAAATCTCAGCAAAAATCTTGGCGCCGGCGGCGTGGACGCGGTCGGTCAGTTCCTTGTGGGAGGGTATCTGATAGTCGGCCCAAAGACCGGGCAGGTACTGATAGGTGCGTCCGCTCGGGTCGACGGCGTAGTCCTCGGTGACGATGAGACCCCAGCCGCCCTTGGCCTTCTCCTCGTGGTAGGCGATGAACTTTTCGGTGGCGGTGCCGTCCTCGTTGCAGCAGTTCATTACCATTGCGGAGACGATGAAGCGGTTCTTAATGGTGACAGGACCCAGCTTGAGCGGGGTGGCGAGCATTTTCAGTTCAGGCATTTTTCATATTTCCTTTCGTTCTTTCGTTAGATATTATTTCTCTCTCGGTGAATTACTCCGCGGTTTTTAGCTCAGGGTTATCCGGCTCGACCTTGGCGAGTATCTTGTTTGTGAGGTTGCGGCAGGGCTTGAGGAAGACCTGTACGACGGGGCCGGTCAGGAAAGCCGTGACCAGGGTGCCGACACCGAGCACGCCACCCAGTGCAAAGCCCACGACGGCAAAGAGCACATCGGTGGCAATACGTATCCAGCGGAACTCAACGTGCTTGTGCCGGTTAATAGAATCGGAAACTATCAGCGAGAAAAGGTCATTCGGGCCGCTGCCGGCGTCGGTCATGATGACGATGGCCTTGCCGAGGGCGATAATTACGCAGCCGACAACCATGGCGCCGATGCGTATCCACATCGGGCTGGCGGCAGACAGGCTGTCGCCGAGCAGCCACATGTAGAAGTCAATCTGCCAGCCGCCGCAGAACGCGCAGATGAGCGTGCCTGGCTTGACGTAGCCGCGGGTGAAGATTGCCATGATTATCATCATGACGGTCAGTATCACGACCTGCGAGGTGCCTATCGTGAGGCCCGTGACGTTGGCGACGCCCTGTACGAAAATCGTGAAGGTGTCGGTGCCCATCTCAGCGAGGACGAAGAGGGTCACACCCAGGTGGGCCACGAAGAGACCCACTATGAGTATGAGTATGCGGACTATCCAGCTTTTCAGGCTGCGTTGACGTGCGTCGGAGGCAAAGGTGAATTCTGCCATGCCCTCACCTCATTCCCCGTTGTGGTCCCATTCGGGGTAGAGAATGACTTCTATCGCGCTGCCGTCACGCATGGCGTCAAGGCCTGTCTGGAAGTCCTTGAGGGGCAGGCGATGGGTAATCAGTGGGCTGAAGTCGACAAGACCGCTCTCCATGATTGCCACGGTGGCGGGCAGTGTGTTGAGGCCGATGAAACTGCCCATGAGGGTTATCTCGTTGCGCACAATCTTGAATTGGTCGACCTCGGGCTTCTTGGAGCTGTCCATACCGAAGAGGAGCACTTTGCCCTTCGGGCGCACGCAGTCGATGCACTCCTGAACCAGCGTGCCGACCGCCTCGACAACGACGTCCGCACCGTGCCCGTCGGTGTACTTCATGACCTCGTCGACGACGTTGTTAGCGGACGGGTCAATCACGATGTCGGCGCCCATCTTAACCGCCAGCTCGCGGCGCTTCGCGTTGGGCTCGGAGACTATTATCTTGCCCGCACCGTTGGCCTTGAGCAGGGAAGTAAAATAGAGGCCGATGGGGCCTGCGCCCATGATGAGCACACTCTCGCCGGGCAGCAGGCGAATCTTGTTTACAGCGCTGACCACGCAGGTGAAGGGCTCGGCAAATATGGCAGTCTCTGCTGGCAGCTCAGGGGAAATCTTTACACACATCTTAGCCGGCGCTACGGCATATTCGGCCCAGCCGCCGTCCACCGTGATTCCGAGGACGTAAACGTTGTCGCACATGTTGAAGTTGCCCATTTTGCACTGGTAGCAGTCGCCATCGTAGACATTCGGGTCGAGCACCACGCGGTCGCCGACCTTGAAGCAGGTAACGGCGTCGCCCACGGCCTCTATGCGGCCCATGAACTCGTGCCCCTCGATGATGCCCATTTGTGCAATCGGGTAAGAACAGGGAGTGCTCAAAATGTGGAGGTCTGTTCCGCAGATGCTGCAAGCCTCAACCTTTATCAGGAGCTCGTCGGGATTTTTAATGTTCGGCTTTGGACGCTTGGTATATGTAGCGGTGCCGACGTCTGAGAAAACTACTGCATTCATCATTTCTGACATTGCTGGTTCACCTTTCCTTTTGCATTTGTATTGTCTGCATGATGTTTGTTATTTAACTGACATCCTGTGCATACAAATTAGCATAGTTATACGATAAAGTCAAGATATATTTTTGGATTTGTAGGTATTATACGAAAAAGTTGTCGCTAATTTGTGGACAATAGCAAACAACAACTCGAAATTAATCAATATACTTGCATTTTTCTCAAAGTTGTTGTATGGTATTTGCAGCACACAAAGGAGAGAGACTATGGCAAACTTCAAATACTCTGCCCTGGCCGATTGGCTGCGCGAACAGATTGCATCCGGGCGCTTTGCCTCCGGGGACAGACTGCCCACCGAGCAGGAGCTCGGCCACCGGTTCGACTTGAGCCGGGACACGGTGCGCAAGGGTCTGGCCGCCATGGAGGAAGAGGGCCTTATATACAAGGTGCGCGGCAGCGGCACCTTTGTGCGAGAAGCGGCGCAGACGCCGCAGGCGAGCAATTCTCGCCGCGTCGGCGTCATGATGAACGATGTGGATAACTATATATTCCCCACCATAGTCCGCGGAATCAGCGGCGTGCTGGACGAGGCCGGCTACACCCTCTCAATACAGATTACCTCGAACCAGATCTCAAAGGAGCGCGCCATACTGGAGGACTTCGCCTCCGGGGACTATGCCGGGCTGATTATAGAGCCGACGCGCGCGGCCCTGCCGCCGGTGAACTACGACATGTATGAAAGACTCTCGCAGATAAAGCCGGCGGTGCTTATTCATGCGAAGATACCAACGCTGCCACTGACGAGCGTGACTATGGGGGATGAGCGCGCGGGCTACAAGCTCACGAGCTGGCTGCTGAGCCAGGGCCTGCGCAACGTGTGCATCTTCTGCAAGTTTGACGAGCAAACCGGCACGCAGCGCTATCTAGGCTACGCGCACGCATATCAGGACGCGGGGCTGCCCATCCCGGACGGGAACATCTTCTGGGTTCCGGGCGACCGGATGCTGGAACCGTTTGATGAGCCCGTGCTTCCGCACGTGCTGGAGGCGATCACCTGCTGCGAGGCGGTGATATGCCACGATGACAGGCTGGCGCTGAAGGTGCGCAGATTTATGTCCGCGCACGACATACCCGCGAAGCTGGTATGCGGCTTTGACAACTCCGACTTGGCGCGCGAGTACCATATCCCCTCAGCGTCCCACCCGAAAGAAAAGCTCGGGGAGGAGGCCGCGCGCCGCCTGCTTGAAAAAATAAAAAACCCCGGTGCCGACCTCAGCTATGATTTCGACCCGGAGATAAACCTGAATGGATATGATAATTGACGTCAAACTAAGCGTAAAGCATGGGTGCGTTCAAAAACGGAACACACCCATGATGCTTTTTAATACCACCACGGCAGCTCGAGCCGCAAATCGTCCAGCGCCTGCGCATCGAGCGCACGCGCGCGGTGGCCGCTGAGGTGGAAGTGGCGCGCAGCGGCGGTTAGCGGACGCTCGACGCCGTCGGTGAAGCCGTAGCGGTAGAGCAGCCAGATCTGCTCCCGGGCGGTCAGGCTGTCCAGCCCGGCGTATAGCTCCGCGAGCTGCTCACGCCCCGCCCGGCGTCATACTGGTCAACAGCGCCCAGCAGACCGATGCAGCCCTCCTGCACCAAGTCATCGACGTCGTAGTTCTTCCGGTCGGGGACGTTCACCACGCCGAGCAGGAAGTCCGTCGAGACGGCAGCACTGCTGGAAAAGAAAAAATAGGAGGTACGGATATGAACAAAAA
>CALBGG010000055.1 GCA_937893605.1 uncultured Clostridia bacterium | reverse complement strand
CGACAGCCTGAGCTTTTTGCTATTCATTTTCAATGTTCAGCGAAAGTCCGACGCCGACGGCGGCGAGGACGGCTGCGGCAAAGGCCAGCGTATCAACGCTGCCGTAGATAAGCGAGGCGATAACGCTCACTGCGCCGAGAGCTGCGCCCAGGGCGGCAAGCTTAAACGAGCGGGAGGCCTGATTTTTGCCAAGCAGTATGAGCGCCGCTGCCGCTGCCGCAACGGCCGAAAGATGTGCGGCGTAGGTCACGATAAAGGAAATGAGCGACTTGAGATACGCCCAATGCAGCGAGCTTTCATGCTTTTTTGCCGAGCTTAAAAGCTCGGCGGTCGTGTTATCGGCTGTGCCGTATCCCTCGTCGATGAGGTTTTCGCGGCTGCGCTCGACCTTCTCCTCAATGTCCTCGTAAACGGAAAGCTCCTCGGCCTTCGCGTCGAGGTCTTCCTTTTCCTTGTCAAGCTCGGCCTTGGCCGCGGCGACGGACTGTCCGTCGGCATCGAGCTTCGCGGGACCTGATGCTATCTCGCTTTGCATATTTGACAGCTGAGCCTGCGCGGAGTTTACCTGCTGCTGCGCCTGCGACAGACCGGATTCGCCCTGCTGGAGCCGGGTGTAAGCCGAGTCGAGCTGAGCCTTCATGTCGGACAGATAGCTGTCCGTTAGGTCAATGCCGGCCTTGCTGCCGACTATCTTCAGAGCAAGCCTGTGCGGAATGAACTTGCTTTCAAGCTCGCTAACCGCCGAGGTGAGCTGATCGTAGGCGGCCTTGCCCTGATTATATGCCTCCCAGCCGGAATCAAGCTGAGCGCGGCCGGAGGATATGGCACTCTGCGCTCCGCTGCTGCTGAATTGATTTTTGCCGACGTTGTAGGCGATAAGCTGCTGATTGTAGCTCAAAACGTCCTCGTTATACTTCTTGTCGGCAGCCTCGTACTGAGCGTACTTTTCGTTATAGGCCGCAAGAAGCTCATCATAGGCGGCTTTCTTCTCGTCGTATTCGGCCTTGCCGTCTTTAAGAGCCTTGTCATTATCACCGAGTGCGTCGAGATCTTTCTTAAACGAAGCGTAGTCAGAGCGCAGCTCGCCGACGGGATTTATATTATCTGCAATGCCCGTAAGCCCCGTCATGAACGCGGCCAGAAGCAGCACGACTGCAAGGACGATCGCTATCGCCCTCCACTGAGTTTTCGATACCATGCCATCACCTTTGGGATTTGATATTTTAATAATTAAGTATACTATAAAAAACTTATTAACTCAATACAAATTCGAACGAAAAAA
>CALBGG010000054.1 GCA_937893605.1 uncultured Clostridia bacterium | reverse complement strand
CCCTGCGAAAAGAGCGGGGTCTGACGCAGGCACAGCTCGGAGAAAAGCTCGGCGTTAGCAACAAAACCGTTTCCCGTTGGGAAAACGGTAATTATATGCCCGATATTGAAATGCTGTCGCTGCTGTCAAAAGAATTCGATGTAAGTATCAACGAGCTTATAAGCGGACAGCGGCTTTTGGCGGAGGACTTTCAGAAAGCCGCCGACAGTAATCTTGTTACGGCGCTGAACAACAGCACCTTTACGTTCAAAGAAAAAATAGCGTTTTTCAAGAAAAATTGGCTGCGAGAGCATGTTGCAAGCTATATCCTTGCTTTTATCTTATGGCTTGCAGCGATTATTGCTTTGAAATTTCAAAATGTTGATCCTCCCGTTTTGGGCGCTGTCGGAGGGATGCTCGCCCTGCTTTTCTATGTGTTGCTGTATAACAGAATGATGGCGTATGTGGAAAACCACGCATATAGGGCAACACCGAACAAGGAAAGCGAAACGTAAAACGCACAGGCCTCAGGTTTTACCTGAGGTCTGTGCGTTTTCAAATCCGTCTCCGAACTTTGCCGCTCACAGTGAACTCAGATACTCCGTCATGGCGTCGAGCCCGCCGAGGAGCTCCTCCTTCGATATGCCCGTATGTCGGGCGCTGTGCGGCAAGGCTGTTAAGAAATGCGGTCTTATCCGTGCCGGTTATCTCGAAAAACTCATCGAGGGATGCCGAGTTTACGAAGGTCTCGGCTATGTTATACTTTGCGCCAGCATCTTAGGAGTTCATCCACTCTTCAACTTCCAAAGGCTTGATCTTCATTGTTATTCCTAAAAAACAATAAAACGCCCGAGGATATTCCTTATAGCGTGTCTCCGCGCCGTACCTATGGAAAAGTCACGCACGCCCGTGATCCTTCGCCCGGCGGTAAGGGCAGCGAATATTATATTGACATAATGGATCAAAACACACAATATAGGTTTCACCAAGAGGAATATTGAATATTTATCCGCTTGATGTGAAAAAATGCAGAGGCTTTGAACCAAAGCCTCTGCGTGTCGTGGTGCGGGTAACAGGGGTCGAACCTGCACGCTGTAAGCACGAGAACCTAAATCTCGCATGTCTGCCAATTCCATCATACCCGCAGATATTCGTTTAACATTTGCAATAATAGCACACCATTCGTTTTCTTGTCAATCATATAAAATAGGTGTTGACTATTGAAAATGAAGTAATTAAAATAGGCTCGTTGTGTTCATATATTTATAAGAGAAGGTTATCGTATGATCGCTGCAATAGTTAACGCTTTGGGCATACTTATCGGCGGAACTGCCGGAACGCTGCTGAGAACAAAGATAAATCACAAGCTCGTAGACTGCCTTATGACCGCGATGGGACTCGTTGTCGTTTCGGTCGGAGTGCAGGGCATAGTCGGCTCTTCAAACACCATGTGCCTTGTCCTGTGCCTCGCCATAGGCGCGATAATCGGACAGGCTCTTAAGATCGACGAGTTCATAGACGGTATGGGCGTCAGGGTCGCAAAGCTGTTTGAGGGCAAAAAGTTTGCCGAGGGCCGCTTTGCCGACGGAGTTATAAGCGCGTCGGTAATGTTCACGGTCGGAGCCATGGCGATAATGGGCTCGCTCGACGCCGGATTACGCGGAAACTACAGCGTGCTGTATACCAAGACGGTAATCGACGCCGTAGCGGCCGCTGCGATGTCGGCTGCAATGGGCGTGGGAGTTACGCTGTCGCTCGTTCCGGTGTTTATTTGGGAAGGCTTTCTTATTTTGCTTGCCGGCGCACTTTCGCCGTTCCTCGGCGCAGAGGTCATAACGGAGATGAGTGCGGTCGGCGGTGCGATATTTATAGGTATGGGTCTTAACATGATCGGCGTTACAGACCGCAAGGTCAATGTTCCGAACCTGCTTCCGGCGATCATACTGCCGGTTATCTATGTGCCGCTGGCCTCGTGGATAGGAGGTTTGGCCTGATGAAAAACAAATATGCCGTAAGCGTGATCCTTGCCGGGGCACTGTGGGGCTTCATGGGCTTTTTCCGCCGCACGCTCGATACGATGGGCGTATCGGCTATAAGCTGCATATCGGTCAGGTGCATTTTTGCCGCCGCGCTTTTCGGAATCGTGCTCATCGTAAGCGACCGCAAGGCGTTTAGAATACGCATAAAGGACGCATGGGTATTCATCGGAAGCGGAGTCGTTTCGCTGCTCATCTTCGGCGTGTGCTATTTTAAGGCTATGGACTACATGAGCCTTTCGGCGGCCGCAATACTCCTTTATACCGCGCCGTGCTTTGTCATCCTGTTTTCGGCGCTGCTGTTTAAGGAAAAGCTTACGGGTCAGAAGCTCATTGCAATGGTGCTGGCTTTTGCCGGCTGCTGTCTCGTTTCGGGCATTGGCGGGGGCGCAGCAAAGATAACACCTATAGGACTGGCGCTCGGCCTTACCGGCGGAGTGTGCTATGCGCTTTACAGCATCTTCAGCCGCTTTGCGCTTAACCGCGGATATTCGAGCCTGACGATAAACTTCTACTCCTGCCTGCTTGCCGCTGCCGGCGCTACTATAATCGGCGGAACCGAGTATCTTGATATAATAACTCGGACCGCACCGAATTTCGGCTTTGCCTTTGCGACTGGACTCGTTACATGCTTCTTGCCGTATCTTCTCTACACGCATGGACTTGAAGGGCTTGAAAACGGCAAGGCGTCGATAATGGCCTCGATCGAGCCGGTCGTTGCAACGATAGTCGGCGTTGTCATATACAATGAAGCGCTCACGCCGATGAGCGCGGCTGGTATCATACTCGTTCTGTCTGCCATTGTTCTTCTGAATGTCAGACTCGGTAAAAAGCAGCACGTTTAACTTAAGCCCTCCGGACGAGCCGGAGGGCTTTTTGCATCATAGCTTAAATCTATTTTAACATAATTGACAATGTTGACAATGGCATATAATAAGTGATATTATATCATCATCGCGCAAAACTTTGAGCGAAAAACTTGATAAAGGAGCAATGTTATGCCCATCATTCATGTAACCGTAACCAAAAAACTGCCGGCTGACGTAAAAGCCGATCTCATGGAATATTTTGCTGAGCAGATATGCGCCAACACATCGACCCTCTCCAAGAACATTTATGTATACATACATGAAATGGATAAAGAAAATGTGCGTAAGCTTGCTCCGACAGTGCTTATAGACTGGACGATGATGCCAGATCGCACCGATGAGGTCAAAAAGCCCATTATGGCCGCAATGACAGATAAGCTTGCCAAGGTCTGCGGAGAGGAATACAGGCAGGAGATAGTTATTATATTTAATGATATCCCGCTTGCAAGTGCAATGCTCGGCGGCGAAACGCGTTCCGAGAATCCGACAAAATAAATTTGAAACGGCAGCCGAACTTTTCGGCTGCCGTTCTTTGCTGTGTTCCTTATCAAACGCTCTCCGCCCACGCGGCGAGATCCGCCTTGGAGGCGTTTTTTCTGAACACCTTGCCCTCAACGAGCTTTGCGCCGCAGCAGCTGGGCTTTAAAACGGAATTGGTCTTGCCCATGCCGCTGCCGCCGGATGTGGCAAAGGGGATGACGGTCTTGCCGTCGAGCGTACAGCCCTCGAGGAAGGTGTTTATTATCCTCGGCGCAACGTACCACCAGATCGGGAATCCGATGTATATCCTGTCATAAGCGCCGACATCCGGCATTTTTGCTATGGCAGGACGTGCGGAGGGATCGTTCATTTCGACAGTTGAACGCGATTTCTTATCCATCCAGTTGAGATCGGCGTGCTTATATGGGATTTCGGGAACTATCTCGAACAGATCAGCGCCCACAGCCTCGGCAAGCGTCTGTGCCAAAGCCTTTGTCGTGCCGGTGGGAGAAAAGTATGCGACCAGGCTTTTATCCATAATTATCACTCCTTAATATTGATATACTCATATTGTACACCATAAGTCAAGAAAATGCACAGTGCCGAAAGACACTGTGCATTTTGATTTTCAGACTACTTGTACATCTCGACGAGACGCTGCAGGTGCTCGTAGCGAGCCTTTGCATTTTCCTCATTGCGCTCGAACAGATTCTCCGCACGGTCGGGGAACTCACGTGTCAGACGGTTGTAGCGAGCCTCGTTCATGAGGAACTCACGGTAGCCGCCTGCAGGAGCCTTGGAGTCGAGGGTGAACTTGCCGGTTTCCGCCGCGGGATTGTAGCGGAAGAGGTTCCAGTAGCCGCACTCGACAGCCTTCTTCATCTCGGACTGGCAGTTGGTCATGCCGCCCTTGATAGAGTGCATCTCGCAGGGAGAGTAGGCGACAATGATGGACGGGCCGGGATAAGCTTCCGCTTCCTTGATGGCCTTGAGGGTCTGGATCATGTTTGCACCCATTGCGATCTGCGCAACGTAGACGTATCCGTAGGTCATTGCCATTTCGGCCAGAGACTTGGATTTCGTCTCCTTGCCGGCAGCCGCGAACTGTGCGACCTGACCGATGTTGGAGGCCTTGGAGGCCTGACCGCCGGTGTTGGAGTAGACCTCGGTGTCGAATACAAAGATATTTACATCTTCGCCGGAAGCGATAACGTGGTCGACGCCGCCGAATCCGATGTCATATGCCCAGCCGTCGCCGCCGAAGATCCAGCAGCTCTTCTTGTTGAGATAATCCTTCTGGGCGAGTATCTCGGATGCCAGCGAGCATGCCGGGCAAGTGCAGTGTACTGCACCCTCGGCCTTAGCCTGCTGCATATCTTTGAGCATACCCTCGGCCTTGTCACCGAGCATCTGCTTTGCCTTATCCGAGCCGAGGAAGGCAATGCTGTCATCAATGGGCTGGATATCCTCTTCAAGCTCCTTGACAAAGGCCTTGGAGGCTTCCTGATTTGCTTCATTGTCGCTGTAGGTATCCAGCCAGTTCTGCGCGGCCTGCTTGAGCTCGGCGCAGCAGCCGGGAAGAGCAACAAGCTGCTCGACCTTGGCTTTGAGATCGTCGCGGATCTTCTTCTGACCGAGGTAAAGGCCGAGGCCGTGCTCTGCGTTATCCTCGAACAGAGAGTTTGCCCAGGAGGGACCCTTGCCTTCCTTGTTTACGGTGTAAGGCGAGGTAGCAGCCGGTCCGCCCCAGATGGAGCTGCAGCCGGTGGCGTTGGAGATGATCATGTGGTCGCCGAAGAGCTGAGTTACGAGACGCGCGTAGCTGGTCTCGGCACAGCCTGCGCAGGAACCGGAGAACTCAAGGTACGGCTGCTTGAACTGGCTGCCGATAACGGTGTCGTTCTTGACCTCGGGCTTCTCGCTGACCCTGGAGACCATGTAGTCGAATACCGGCTGCTTGTCTTCCTGGCTCTCGAGGCCGACCATCTTGAGCGACTTGGTGGGGCAGATGTTCACGCAGACGCCGCAGCCCATACAGTCGAGCGGGGAAATGGCCATTGTGTACTTATACAGCCCCTTGCC
>CALBGG010000053.1 GCA_937893605.1 uncultured Clostridia bacterium | reverse complement strand
GCTCCGCACGGCGCATATCGCCCGCAAGAACGACGACGCGAAAGCCCTGCTTTAAATACGCCGAAACGTCCTCGGCCGCGGTTTTTACGGAACCCGCGTAGGACGGCAGCTGCTTTGCCGGGATGCTCACGAGCGTTTTCGGCTCGACGGGGTAGCGCCCGACGGTGAAGGCGTCGGCCATATACACCGCGTGCTCGGACAGCTTATCCGTCAGCTCATCCCATGAGATTCTGAACGACGGCGCGTCGGTCGCGAGCATGCCCTTTTTGACGAGCTCGCCCACATCCTCGCCGAGCTGCTTTATAAAGCCCTTTGCCCTGTCGGAGCACCTCGGCGGCTGGTCGATGAAAACGACGGCCTCCTCGGGGATATAGTCCGCGCCCGATGCCTTTTCGTACAGAAACGGCATATATCTGTCTGCATATTCTATCTTTACGTTCTGCTCGAGCCTTTCGATATCCGTGCGCAGGGTCTGCTCAAGCTCCCTGAGCTGCTGCGAGCTTTTATGGCGCGAGCACTTATCGGCAGCGGCTCTGAGCGCGTCGATGAGCGCCTCCGTGCCGCCCTGTGCCAGCGTTGCAAGGCTCTCGGCCGCCGGGAGTATTCGACAGGTTTCGACAGACTCCGTTCTGCGCTGGGTCTTGACGTCGAAAAAGCCCATGCTGTCGATATCGTCGCCCCAGAACTCTATGCGCACCGGCTCCGGGTACGAGGGCGAGAAGAAGTCGATTATGCCGCCGCGGCGCGAAAACTGACCCGCGCCCTCGACCTGCTCGCAGCGGGTATAGCCGCAGCGCACGAGCGCCTTTTCAAGCTCCTCCGGAGGGCAGGGCTCACCGTCTGTGACCGTGAATGCGGCCTTTGCGAGCGTCTGAGGCGGTATCGCCCTCTGCATGAGCGCCGATACCGTTGCCACCGTCAGGGGGCTTTCGCCGCATCTGAGCGCGTTTAAAACATAAAGGCGCTTCTGCTCGGCCTCGCGAGAGGCGGCAAGCGACGAATAAAACGTAAAATCGCGCGAGTACAGAGTATTTACCCTCTGACCCGTCATCGACTCAAGGTCGCGCGAAAAGCTCTCGGCCGAGCTGTCGTCGGGGCAGACCACGAACACCGGCAGCTCCAGCCTTTCATACAGAGCCGCTGCGAGATTCACTCTGTGGATGCCCGAAAGTCCGGAAACGAGCGCGGGAAGTCCTCCGCTCTCCATCAGACCCGGGAGGGCGGCAGCTTCCTTGTTTTCAAATATCTGCTGATTGAGTATTTTCATAGTCGCATTATTATAATCTTTTTTTCTCACGATTGCAATTGCTTCATGTCTTTTTAGTGGCGCACGGACACTGAAAATGCGCCACTGAAAATGCGCCACTAAAAGCCTACTATATTAAAATATATATTGCAATGAAGTTTTGAATTTGATATAATGTATTAGTTTCAAAAATGGGGTAATTTGCGGAAAAAACGAGGACACAGATATGAGCGTAAATTCACTGAACGATATATGGCAGGCGGTGCTGGGCGTACTTGGCGAGCACCTGACGGATACGGCCATCTCCACCTGGTTTGAGGACTGTGAGCCGGTCGAGATAAACGGATCGACGCTTGTTTTAAAAACAAGCTCGGACTTTAAGCGCGACATCATCGTAAAGCGCTTTTCCGAGACCATAAAGCGCGCGATGAGCGACATTTTTTCGACCGAATTCACCGTCAAGGTCCTCACCGAGGAGGAGCTCGGCGATTACGAGGAGCGCAAGGACGACGACGATCCCCTGCCCGAGATGGCGGGCTATACCTTTGACCGCTTCATCGTCGGAAACTCCAACAAATTTGCGCATAACGCCGCCGTCGCCGTGGCGCGCAATCCCGGCAGCGCGTACAATCCGCTGTTTATCTACGGCAATTCCGGCCTCGGCAAGACGCATCTGCTGCTGGCGATAGGCCAGTACATCCGCGAGACTAATCCCGCGGCGAAAATCGCATATATAAAAGGCGACGAGTTCACAAATCAGCTGCTTAAATCCATAAAAGAGGGCACGGGCGAGGAATTTCGCATGAAATACCGTAATGTCGATCTGTTCCTGGTAGACGATATCCAGTTCATCGCCGGAAAACAGGCCACTCAGGAGGAGTTTTTCCACACCTTCAACAACATTTACGAGGCCGGTCATCAGATAGTCATCACCTCCGACCGTCCGCCGATTGAAATGAGCCTATTAGACGACCGTCTCATGAGCCGCTTCCAGGGCGGGCTTATGGCGGATATCCAGCCGCCCGATATCGAAACGCGCATGGTCATAACCCGCGCCAAGGCGGCGCAGCTCGGCCTCGTTTTAGAGGACGACGCCGTCGCATACATAGCCGAGACCATAACCTCGAACGTGCGCCAGATAGAGGGAGTAATAAAGCGTCTGACGGCATACAGGGAGATACTCGACAGCACGATAGACACCGCCGCCGTAAAGCGCGCGATAAAGGACGTTGTGCGCATCGGAACGTTCATCCCCTCGCCGCAGCTCATCATCCGCGAGAGCGCGCGCTATTTCCAGCTTTCCGAGGAGGATCTGCGCGGCCAGAACCGCAGCAAAAATACGGCCACGGCCCGTCAGATATCCATGTACCTCATCCGCACGCTCACCAATCTCCCGCTCAAGGAGATAGGCGCCGAGTACGGCGACAGGAACCATTCCACCGTTCTCTCCTCCATCCGAAAGGTCGAGGAGATGATTAAGGAAGACCCCATGTATTCCGCCGCCGTAAGAGATATCACCTCAAATATAAACTCCCAATGATTTTAGAGGCGCATTAAGGCTGTACCTATACACATATTGCGCTGACCCGGTATCGAATGTGCCGAAAAAACCGCGAAACTGCCGCTTCACATAAGTACGGCGGAAACTTTGAGGCAGCCCATTGACTCACCTGTGTAAGGGGAGGTGGGTCGGCCTTGGCCGAGCCGGTGGGGTTGCTTATTCAATCCGTGCGGCATCGCCGCACACCTCACCTATTCACTATTACCTTTTCACTATTCACTTGCAGGCGCAGCCTGCACTACCGGGACACCGCAATCACCGTATTCGCAGGTGCATACAAGCGCTATTAAAAAAACAAACATTGGATTGTTGATTGTTTGTTTTTAAATGTTGAAAACTCGGATGAGAAATTCTGCATGTGGAAAGCCTTAAAATTATGAACAATTTTATCGACATAAAAATCTGAGGTTCTTCAGGCATTTCCTCGACTTTTCCACAATATTTTCAACTACTGCTAATACTACTGAACTTTTTTAAGATTTATTTTATATATCATTATATTTTTTCGTTTTTAACGGGAGGAGCGTTATGAAATTTTCATGTGAGAAGCACATTCTTCAGTCCGCCGTTGCCGTATGCTCGAGAGCAGCCGCGGCGAAAAGCCCTATCCCGACGCTCGAGGGCGTTCTTCTCGAGGCCGGCGAGAGGCTGAGAGTTACGGGCTATGACCTTAAAAAGGGCATATATACGACAGTTGAGGCCGAGGTTACAGAGCCCGGCAGCATTGTTCTGGACGCAAAGCTATTCGGCGAGATGGTGCGCAGAATGCCCGACGGCATGGTGACAATATCCTCAGAGCCCGACAACAGGACTACCGTCAAGTGCGGTAAGACCGAGTTTTCCTTCATGGGGATGGACAGCGGCGAGTATCCGGAGCTGCCGAGCGTCGACGGACACAAAAGCTATAAAATAAAGCAGGGCGTCCTCAAGAGTATGATAAATCAGACGATGTTCGCCATCAGCGATAACGACAGCCGCCCGGTGTACACAGGCTCTCTGTTCGAGGTCGAGGCCGGAGTACTGACAATGGTCTCGGTAGACGGCTACCGTCTGGCCATCCGCCGCGAGGCGATCGAGGGTCCCGAGGAGCACAACGAGTTCATCGTCCCCGGCTCCGCGCTTTCGGATATCGAGCGCATCAGCGCAAACGAGTCCGAGGAGGATGTCGGCATATTCGTCGGCGCAAACCACGTTTCATTCACCGTCGGAAATACGGTCGTAATAAGCCGCCGCTTGGAGGGCGATTTTCTCAACTACCGCAAGGCGATGCCCGACACCTTCAAAATTCACATCAAGGTCGGCAGAGGCGAGCTTTTAAAGGTCGTCGACCGCGTCGCGCTCATCATCGACGAGAAGACGAAAAATCCGGTGCGCATGACCTTCAACGAAAATTTCATCGACTGTCTGTGCAACACCCCCATAGGCAAGGCCGAGGATGTGTGCTTTGCCGAGGGCGACGGAGAGGGGCTGGAGATAGGCTTTAACGGCAAGTACCTCATGGACGCCTTAAAGGCCGCGCCCGCGGACGAAATAGACCTTTGTCTCAACAGCAACACCTCCCCCTGCATCATGGTGCCCTGCGACGGCAGCGATAAGTTCAAATACATGATCCTGCCGATAAGGCTTCGCAGTTGATAGCCGATAGTGGACAGCTGATAGCCTAATGTGTGCGCAGAGCGCACGAATTAAATATCATTCGCCCAAATGGAAAATATCTCAATTATTCACTATTAATTATTCATTGTTCATTAGCATTGCACCCTTGCCTTCTCCTTCGATGGGAAGGTGTCACCGCAGGTGACGGATGAGGTGTAATTAAATCAGTTTGCCGCCGGGCAAACACATATAGCTATCTACTATCAGCTATTGGCTGTCAGCTTGCCGCGGTTTCATCGGCAGTTCCGATACCGGGATACCGCAAAAAACGTATAAGGAGTGCGCAAAGGCGCCACTGAAAAATGGATATAGAAATCACAACAGAATTTATAAAGCTCGACGCGCTTCTTAAATTCGCGGCGCTCGTCGGCACGGGCGGCGAGGCAAAATACGTCATCGCCGAGGGTCTTGTCAAGGTAAACGGCGAAACGTGCACCATGCGCGGCAAGAAGCTTCGTGCGGGCGACGTTGTCGAGTTTGCGGGCGAGACGGTAAAAATAAAGCAATGAGAATAAATCGCATCGCCCTTAACGGCTTTCGCAACTACGACTTCGATACGGCGGAATTTTCACCCGGCACAAATGTTATTTACGGCGAAAACGCTCAGGGCAAGACCAATCTTTTAGAGGCGGTGTACATGCTCGCCATGGGGCGCAGCTTCCGCACGCGCTTTGACAGGGAGCTCATCGGCTTCGGCTGCGACAGCGCGGAGATCCTTGCCGACATCGTCAGCCACGAGCGCGAGCAGACCGTGAGGATACTGCTCAGAAACGGCGTTCGGAAGCAGATCACCGTCAATGCCGTGAAAAAAACGGCCTCTGAGCTCGGCGAAACGCTGAACGTCGTGCTGTTCTGTCCGGACGATCTGAACCTCATAAAGGAAGGAGCGGCGGCGCGAAGAAGACTGATGGACAATGCCATAAGTCAGATAAGGCCGCGCTATGCCGAGTATCTTTCGCAGTTTAACAAATTCTACGAGAGCAAAACGCGCATTCTTAAGGACTGGCGCGAAAAGCCCTCGCTTCTGGATACGCTCGATGAGTTTTCCGACGGCATGTGCCGCGCCTCGGCGCAGCTTATCCGCTATCGCGCATCCTTCGCCGCGCGCCTTGCCGAGGAGGCAGCGCCCATACACTCCGAATTTTCCGGCGCGGACGAAAGGCTCGGGATAGAGTACTCGACCGTGTCCTCGGTCAAGGACCCGACCGCATCGGCAAAGGAGATTTTCTACGACCTGTGCGACCACATGGAGGCGCATAAAAAAGCCGAGCTCGACTCCGGCCAGTGCCTTTCCGGCGCGCACAAGGACGATCTTATAATCAGCATAAACGGCAAAAACGCGCGCAGCTTCGCAAGCCAGGGGCAGACGCGCACGGCCGCCTTATCCATAAAGCTCGCCGAGCGCGAGATATATCTCAATGAAACGGGCGAGTACCCCATACTTCTGCTCGACGACGTGCTCTCGGAGCTCGACACCAAACGTCAGGAATTTGTCCTCAACCGCATCGGCGGCGGGCAGACGCTCATAACCTGCTGTGAGGACGAGGGCATCTCGCGCCGCACAGGCGGCAAGGTGCTGCACGTCAAAAACGGGAGGATCGGCTGATGTATCTTCATCTCGGCGCGGGCGCAGTCGTCCGGACGGACAGTATAATAGGCGTTTTTGACCTTGATAAAACAAGCCAGTCGCACATTACGCGGCGCTATCTTGCCGAGGCGGAAAAAAGCGGGCAGGTCGTAAACGTCGCGGATGATATCCCCAAGAGCTTCGTCGTCTGCCGCGACGGCGGCAAAACAACCGTGTACTTGAGCCAGATGCTGCCGCAGACGCTTCAAAGGCGTCTATCGAATAGCTGATAGCTACATGTGTTTGCCTGCGGCAAATGAATTGAAATTCACCTCATCCGTAAAATTGTGCTGAATTAGTGTAAATGTAAGGAACTTATCTTGCCCGTTCCCTACACGGTGCAGACAGAGTTGTGCCAATATAGCACAATTTTATGGATGTAAAACGTTATGGTTTATTCGGTACTCTCGTCACCGGGCGACCGCAAAAAATGTATCCGTAGGTGAGTCCGTGCGCCTCTGAAAATTTTACTTGTACGCAAACGTACAAGTTTCGCCCGAAAACAGGGTATATATGAAAAGACTTTTTTACTTCCGGAGCAAATTACATTGAAAGGCGATATAAAATGTCGGATATTAACGAGAAGATAACACAGGAATACGACGCGTCAAAGATCCAGGTTCTCGAGGGACTTGAGGCTGTCAGAAAGCGTCCGGGCATGTACATCGGCTCGACCTCATCGTCGGGCCTGCACCACCTTGTGTACGAGATCGTCGATAACTCCATCGACGAGGCGCTGGCCGGCTACTGCGACCGCATAGAGGTCATCATCGAGCCCGGCGACGTCATATGCGTGCGCGATAACGGCCGCGGCATCCCGGTGGATATCCAGGAGCAGACCGGCAAGAGCGCGCTCGAGGTCGTGTTCACCGTGCTGCACGCAGGCGGCAAGTTCGGCGGCGGCGGATACAAGGTCTCCGGCGGTCTGCACGGCGTCGGCGCGTCGGTCGTTAACGCCATGAGCGAGTGGCTCGTCGTGCATGTTCACAAAAACGGCAAGATCTACGAGATGAAGTTCTCGCGCGGCAACATCACGCAGGAGATGAAGATCATCGGCGAGACAGACCGCACCGGCACGACCGTCCGATTCAAGCCCGACCCCGAGATGTTCGACGATACCGTCTACGATTACGACACGCTGCACACCCGCATGCGCGAGCAGGCATTCTTAAACGGCGGCCTGTTCATCTCCACAGAGGATAAGCGCGAGGGCAAGGAGCGCAAGGACGAGATGTGCTACGCCGGCGGCATCCGCGAGTTCGTTTCGTTCATAAACCAGAACAAGACCCCGCTGCACAACGAGGTCATCTACATGAAGGGCGAGAGAGCCGACTCCGAGGCGGAGATCGCCCTGCAATACAACGACAGCTATAACGAGATCATAGTCTCGTTTGCGAATAACATCCACACGCCCGAGGGCGGCATGCACGAGACAGGCTTCCGCACGGCTCTGACGCGCGTGCTAAACGCCTACGGAACAAAGGTCGGCATACTTAAAAACGACGACAAGCTCTCCGGCGAGGACTGCCGCGAGGGCATGACAGCGATCATCTCCGTAAAGCTGACCGAGCCGCAGTTCGAGGGTCAGACCAAGGCAAAGCTCGGCAACAGCGAGATGCGCACGCTCGTGGACAATGTCGTCAGCGATAAGTTAGAGCAGTTTCTGGAGGAAAACCCCGCCGTCGGCAAGGCGATACTCGACAAGGCGATGACCGCCTCCCGCGCCCGCGAGGCGGCGAGAAAGGCGCGCGAATCCGTGCGAAGAAAAACGGGACTGGAGTCCGGGCAGATGCCGGACAAGCTGCGCGACTGCAACGAGCGCGACGCGTCGCTTACAGAGCTGTACATCGTCGAGGGCGACTCGGCAGGCGGCTCGGCGACCCAGGGGCGCGACTCGCGCTTCCAGGCCATCCTCCCCCTGTGGGGCAAGATGCTCAACGTCGAAAAGGCGCGCGCGGACAAGGTCTACGGAAACGATAAGCTCGCCCCCGTCATAACCGCGCTGGGCGCGGGCATCGGCGACGAGTTCGACGTCAATAAGCTCAGATACCACAAGATCGTCATCATGGCCGATGCCGACGTCGACGGTGCGCACATCCGCACGTTGATGCTGACGTTCTTCTTCCGCTTCATGCGCCCGCTCATCGAGCAGGGCTATGTATATTCCGCAGTTCCGCCGCTTTACAAGCTCACGCGCGGCAAAACAACGCGCGTTGCCTTCTCCGACGAGGAGCGCGACCGCGTCTCGGCCGAGCTGCGCGGCGATAACACGAACGCGAAGGTCGATATCTCGCGCTTCAAGGGCCTCGGCGAGATGGACCCGCACGAGCTGTGGGAAACCACGATGAACCCCGAAACGCGCACCCTGCGCCGCATCTGTCTCGAGGACGCAGTCAAGGCCGACGAGATATTCACCATCCTCATGGGCGAGCAGGTCGAGCCGCGCAAGGCCTTTATCGAGGAAAACGCAAAATACGCCGTCAACCTTGATTTTTAGTTTTTCAGCGGCGCACGGACGCACCTACGGATACGCATATTGCGGTCGCCCGGTATCGAAGCTGCCGGCAAAACCGGAAAACTGCCGCTTCCCGATAGTACGGAGCAGATTTTGTGCCGCACTTCCATTGGCTCCCCTGCGTAAGGGGAGCTGTCAGCGAAGCTGACTGAGGGGTCGCT
>CALBGG010000052.1 GCA_937893605.1 uncultured Clostridia bacterium | reverse complement strand
AACTGCTTTGATCCGGAGGTACGCTCCGCCATGAAAGGTATGTTCTACATTGAAGAGAACATATTTCAATTCTGCAAGATCTACTGCATGTACGGTCTGACATATCTGCTAAACGACCGGAGGTTTGAACGACCCGACGAAAGGCTACGCGAATTCGGTGACAGCGCGGTCATTATTTACGATCCAAACGAATTTTTAAACCGCGTTCTGCATGCCCTCTGCCGTGAGTATAGCGACAATTTCAATTTCAAACTGGATGAGGTTCACTATTACCCACCCAATTACTACGGTGAGCTTGACGAGTTCTGCAAGTCAGAAAGCTATGCATGGCAGAACGAGATGCGAATGAGGGTAGCCCTGCTGGACGAGAATGAAACGATAACAGATGCCGACGGGCGCGTCAGAAAACGCCTGATCCAAGACATCTCCCCTATCACGCTTGATATCGGCTCGATAAGAGACATTTCAGTTCAGATACCCATAGACGACCTCATTGCCCTGCGCCTGCCGGACATCATAAAGCCGCCGGTTGTATGTTAGTTTTCATTGTCTTATGGCAGATACAAATTCGTTCATCTCGCGTCCAAGCTGCTCTGTTATTTAGCTATCAGCGCAGTTTTTTTGACAGTCTGCAAAAGCTCAGGTCAAACGACCTGAGCTTTCAGCTTATCTTACTATACCCTTTATAAATGCAGGTTTCTCCACGGGGTCGGGAACGACTGTGTAGCAGGCGTTGAGCATTTCGGCGGCCTTCTTTGCGGCCTCGATGCTCTGCGCGTGGATAGTACCGAGGCTTTCTCCCGCTTCGACTTTGTCGCCGACCTTCTTTTTGAGGATGATACCGACGGAAAGGTCTATGACGCTCTCCTTGGTGGCTCTGCCGCCGCCGAGATGCATCGAAACAAGGCCGACCTCATCGGCGCAGATGTGCTTTACATATCCCGTGCGGTCGCACACCGCTTCAAACTGAACCGGCGCCTGCGGCAGGAGCGAGGTATCGAACACGGCACGTCTGTCGCCCTCCTGACCCTCGACGAGCTCCGCGAGCTTTTCGAGCGCCGAGCCGTCCTCTATGCCCTTTTCAAGCATTTTTCGTGCTGCCGCGTCATCCGCGGCTATGCCGGCCTCGGTGAGTATGCATGAGCCCAGCGTCAGGCACAGCTCGAGCAGCTCGCCCTTCTTTTCGCCGCGCAAAACCTCGATGGCCTCCTTGACCTCGAGTGCGTTGCCTATTGCGTTGCCCAAGGGTTCGTCCATATCCGTTATGACGGCAACGGTCTTTTTTCCGGCAAGCTTGCCTACGGCGGTGAGGTTTTCGGCAAGCTCATGCGCGTCCTCGGCGGTTTTCATGAACGAGCCGCTGCCGGACTTAACGTCGAGGACTATTACGTCCGCTCCGGCGGCGAGCTTTTTGCTCATGATGGAGCTCACGATGAGCGGTATGCTCGGCACTGTGCCCGTAACATCGCGCAGGGCATACATTTTTTTATCCGCCGGGTCGAGATCCGCCGTCTGTCCCGCGATGGCGATACCGAACTTGTTGACATTTTCAATGAACTTTTCCTCGGAAATGCCCGTGTTGAAGCCGGGAAAGCTTTCGAGCTTGTCTATCGTGCCGCCCGTGTGGCCGAGGCCGCGGCCGGACATTTTTGCGATCTTAACTCCCTGCGCAGCTACCATAGGGCAGAGTATGAGCGAGGTTTTGTCTCCGACGCCGCCGGTCGAGTGCTTATCTGCCTTGACGCCCTTTATGGCGCTAAGGTCAAGCGTCTCTCCCGAATCGCGCATCGCCATGGTAAGCTGAAGCGTCTCCTCCCTGTCCATGCCGCGCAGCAGGATAGCCATCATGAGCGCGGACATCTGATAGTCGGGTATCTCGCCTCTCGTATAGCCGTCCACAACGAATTTTATCTCCTCGGCGCTGAGCTTTTCGCCCTCGCGCTTTTTAACGATAACATCAGTCATCAGCATAGCCGATACCTCCATGATCTTTTTATAATGCCATCATATTAACACAAAAGGCGAGAAATTTCCACAGATATCACAATTTTCTTTCAAATATCAAATATGATCTTCCCTCTATGCGCCGCAGCTTATCCGAAACAGCGCCAAGCCTATTTTCATCTGCCGGTATCGCAATTAGGCCGTCAGCTATAAGGCAGCCCTTTTTTCCGCGCCGCCACAAAGTGTCGCTCACTATGTTTTCACGCAGCGGTCTGTCGGCGGCGTACTCGATATTCTCCGGCAGCTTTTTGAGCTCTGTGCGCGAAAAGCGGCGAACGATCCCCATTCCCGAGCCGTTCGGCCGCATAGTTCCCAAAAGCGCACATTTCCCGCCGCCGTAAAGATAGAGGCGCACGATCCCGCCCTGCTTTACACCGCATTGCGCAGTAAAAACAGTCATAAGACCTTCCTTATACAGCTTCATGCTCCCGCTCTCGACTCCGTCTATGTAAACAGGCAGACTGTGCATGTCCCTTTCCTCCTTAAAGTCTGCTCCCCGAGCCGGTACCCGGGGAGCACAGAAGCATTATTACAAGCCAAAGCTCACTGCAATGGCGTTATCGACCTTAGTCATGGTATTATCGTCGAGCTTTCCCATGCGCTCGCGCAGGCGCGACTTATCTATGGTGCGTATCTGCTCAAGCAGTATCACGCTGTCGCGCGACAGACCCACGCTTTGGGCATTGAGCTCTATATGGGTCGGCAGCCTGGCCTTGCCGGTCTGACTTGTTATGGCAGCGGCAATAACCGTCGGGCTGTGCTTATTGCCGGTGTCGTTCTGGACGATGAGCACGGGGCGCATACCGCCCTGCTCCGAGCCCACGACGGGGCTTAGATCGGCGTAAAAGATATCTCCACGTTTGACTATACTCAATTTAATTCACACTCCGAATAATAGTCGCCCGCTACATCTTATGTAGGGTGCTGACTATATTCTCCCACTGTTGTGTGAATTTTATACTTTGGCGCTCAGCTTAACCCGTCAGCTTACGGCCCAGTCGGATATCTCGGCACTGACGACCATGTTTTCCTTATAGCTTATCTCGGCGCTGCGCGGAGTCAGGCCTGAGTCTATCCACAGCGTTACGACGTAGTCGTCCGACGGTATTACACGCGCGGCGACCATGTCACCCTCGACCCAGCTTATCTCCAAATGTCCGTCGCGCATCGCGCGGACGATCAGCGGCAGCGCCGACATCGGGCTGAGCTCGGCATCGTCGAGCGTTCCTATATCGAGCATCGCGCCGTCGTACTCGAGGCTGAGGCTTTCGCCCGAGAGATTCGCCTTTATGCCGGATAGCAGCTCAGGCTCAACGACAGATATGGATGATGCGTCTTTTGTCTGTTCATATGCAAGGGTAAACTCGGCGGTTTTTTCGTCATACTGCGCAGATACATGAGCCGAAAACGATATATTCTCCGCCGACGAAACGATCTTCACAAACTCGGCAAACTGTCCCTTTCCGTCATCGGCACAGCCGCACAGCAGGATAAGGCACAGGATAAACGGCAATACTCTTTTCATATTAAACCTCCTCCGAAAGTGTCATTCTATTTCTCATTCTATTCTATTAACCTTTTCGGCCGAACATTATTCAAATTTGCTCTTGACTTTTAATTGAATGTGGGCTTTAATACTATAGTAATAAAGCTATTGCTTTGATCGGGAAAATAATATCGCAGCGTCACTCAGAGAACGGCGGTCGTCGGCTGCAAGCCGCCCGTGATGCGGATATTCGGTTCGCCCGTGAGCTCCCGGCCAATCCCCGGCGGCGGTTCCGTTAAAGCCATTTGAGTGCGATAAACATCGAATAAGGGTGGTACCGCGGAAGACAGGTCTTTCGTCCCAGTGCGGACGTAAGGCTATTTTTTTGTTTATTTTTTGATCTAAAGATAAGGAGAGACACGATGAAAGCATTGATCAATCAGCTCAGAGAAAGCGCCGTCAAGGCCATTCTCAACGCTGACAGTCCCGAAAATCTTGAAGCGCTGAGAGTAAAATATCTCGGCAAAAAGGGCGAATTGACCGCCATACTCAAGCAGATGGGCAAGCTCTCGGCAGATGAGCGTCCAATCATGGGGCAGCTTGCAAACCAGATCCGCGCAGAGCTTGAGAGCGCCATTGACGAGACTCGCCAAAAGCTCGAAGCCGCCGCCCTGGAGACCCGTCTTGAGCTTGAAACGATCGACGTTACCGTTCCCGGCGAGGAGATACGACTGGGTCATAAGCATCCGATGTACAAGGCGCTTGACGAGATAAAGGACATCTTCGTCGGCATGGGTTTTACCGTTCTCGACGGTCCCGAAGTCGAGCTTGCTACCTACAACTTTGATAAGCTCAACGCCGAGGAGGGACACCCCTCCCGCGACTGGTCGGATACGTTTTATTTTGACACCGACAGCCGTGTCATGCTCCGCTCGCAGACCAGCCCCATGCAGGTCCGCGCAATGGAGACCATGAAACTGCCTATACGCATCATCGCTCCCGGCAGAGTCTATCGTAAGGACGAGGTCGACGCGACGCACTCGCCGATGTTCCATCAGATTGAGGGTATGGTCATAGACAAGAACGTCACCATGGCAGACCTCAAGGGCACGCTGAATCTTGTAATGCAGGAGCTTTTCGGCGAGGGCACCGTCACGAGATTCAGACCGCACCACTTCCCCTTCACCGAGCCCAGCTGTGAGATGGACGTTCAGTGCCACAAGTGCGGCGGCAAGGGCTGCCCCACCTGCAAGGGCGAAGGCTGGATCGAAGTTCTCGGCGCAGGCATGATCCACCCGAAGGTTTTGGAGATGAGCGGCATCGACAGTGAGGAGCACACCGGCTGGGCCTTCGGCATGGGTCTTGAGCGCTTGGCCATGCGCAGATTCAAGATATCCGACCTGCGTCTGATATTCGAAAACGACGTCCGCTTCCTGGAACAGTTCTGATGGGAGGAGAAATGATATGAATTTAAGCAGAAAATGGCTCAACGAGTTTGTTGACGGAGTTTCCGTCAGCGATATAGACGACCGCGAGTTTTCCGAGGCCATGACCCTTTCCGGCTCAAAGGTCGAGACTTATGAGGACCTCGGCGCGGAGATAAAAAACGTTCTCGTCGGCAGGATCCTCTCCATGGAAAAGCACCCGGATTCCGACCATATGTGGGTATGCCAAATCGACGTCGGTCAGGCAGAGCCCGTTCAGATAGTCACAGGCGCGTGGAACATCCACGTCGGCGATATCGTCCCCGCCGCACTGCACAATTCCACGCTGCCGGGCGGTAAAAAAATAACCAAGGGCAAGCTAAGAGGCGTGCTTTCGAACGGCATGCTCTGCTCACTCAAGGAGCTTGGACTTGACGAGCGCGATTTCCCCTACGGTGTTATCACCGCCGCCGCGCTTTTAAACGACTATCATCCGCTGGATAAGGATAAGCCCTCTATACCGGCCGATATCGCGGCGGGCGGCAAGGTCTTCGGACCGGTTATCGCAGCCTCTGTAACGGCCGTCGAAAACGCGGGTATTAACCTGTGGAAGTGCGAGCTTGATACCGGCGGCGCAGCCGTCACGGTCACGACCGGTTGTCAGAACATCCACGCCGGCGATATGGTCGCGTATAACACGAAGTCCGAGAGCATCTGCACTCTTGACGATTTGCATGCTCAGCAGGCAGAGTTCCCCCACTGCATCCCCGACGGCATATTCGTCCTGCACGAGGACGGCGTAAAGCCCGGCGACGACATTAAGCCCGTTATCGGCGCCGACGATCACGTCATTGAGTTTGAGATAACGCCCAACCGTCCCGACTGTCTGTCGGTCATCGGTCTTGCACGCGAGACGGCGGTAACCTTCGGCAAGGAGCTGAAGACTCACGCTCCCATCGTCAAGGGCGGCGCGGAAGGAGTTCTCACTGAGCTTCTGTCGGTCGAAACTCCGGCAGCCGATCTCTGCCCGAGATACACAGCGCGTATGGTGCGCAACGTAAAGATCGCGCCATCTCCGAAGTGGATGCGTGAGAGACTTCGCGCAATGGGCATAAGGCCGATAAATAACATCGTCGATATCACAAACTACGTCATGATGGAGTACGGCCAGCCGATGCACGCGTTTGACTATCGCTATGTCAAGGGCGGCCGGATCATCGTGCGCAGAGCTGCCGAGGGCGAGGAGCTCACGACGCTCGACGGCAACGTCAGAAAGCTCAATCCCAACATTCTCGTTATCGCCGACGATACGCGCGCTGTCGGCCTTGCCGGCATCATGGGCGGCGAGAACAGTGAAATAGTTGACGACACCGTTGACGTAGTATTCGAGTCTGCAAACTTCGACGGTACCTGCATCCGCAAGGGCGCGCTGTCGCTGGGCATGCGCACCGAGGCATCGGCAAAGTTTGAAAAGGGTCTTGACCCTATGAATACTCTCCCGGCAGTTGACAGAGCCTGCGAGCTCGTCGAGCTGCTGGGCGCCGGCGAGGTCGTCGACGGCGTTATCGACATCGTTAATTCCATCCCCGAGCAGACGGTACTCGCACTGCGCCCGGATAAGATAAACGCGCTTTTAGGCACCGATGTTCCTGCCGAAACTATGAAGGACATACTGCGCAGCCTTCAGTTCGGAGTCGACGGCGAGATGATAAGCGTTCCCTCGTGGAGAGGCGACGTCGGTCACTACTCCGACCTTGCGGAGGAGGTTGCGCGCTTCTACGGCTACAATAATATTCCCTGCACCCTGGTCTCCGGCGAGAGCACCCTCGGCGGATATTCGGACGAGCAGCTTCTTGAGCAGCGCCTTGGCTCGCTGTGCCGCGCGGCGGGCTATGACGAGATAATCACCTACTCGTTCATCTCCCCCACCTATTATGACAAGATCCGCATGCCGGCAGACTCCCCCGAGCGCGAAAGCTTCAAGATCCTCAACCCTCTGGGTGAAGACACCTCCATCATGCGTACGACCACTCTGCCGTCAATGCTCGAGATACTCACCCGCAACTACAACTTCCGCAACAAGGAAGTTAAGCTCTACGAGCTCGGCAGAACCTATCATCTCGGCGGCAAGGACGGACTTGCCATCGAGAAGAAGTACCTGACTCTGGGCACTTACGGTGCAAAGATCGGCTTCTTCACCGTCAAGGGTCTCATCGAGGCTATTATGAAGGATCTGCGCGCGCAGGACGTTCACTTTGAAGCCTGCACCGATAACCCCTCGTATCACCCCGGCCGCTGCGCGACAGTTTGGGCGGGCGATGAGTGCATCGGCGTGTTCGGTCAGATCCATCCGCTGGTCACCGCAAACTACGGCGTTGATGCGGAACTCTGCTGCGCCGAACTTTCGCTCGAAAAGCTGCTTGAAAGCCGCGGCCCCGATCCCGTTTACACACCGCTGCCCAAGTTCCCCGCAGTCACGCGCGATATCGCTGTTGTCTGCGACAAATCCATTCCCGTTGCAAAGCTCATCGACTGCATCAAAAAGGCCGGCGGACAGTATCTCAAGGACTGCGCGCTGTTTGATATATACACCGGCTCGCATATTGCCGACGGCATGAAGTCCGTCGCCTTCTCGCTGACGCTCAGAGCAGACGATCAGACTCTCACCGACGAGCATGCAGAGGAAACCATGAAGGCTGTTTTGGAGGCGCTCAAGCGCGATTTCGGCGCGGCAATGCGTTAAGAACACCAAATTTCGAGCTTTGTTTGCAAGATTTCCCGCATATTTGCTTTACAATTGATAATAAACTGGTTATAATAGCAGCAAGATATTTTTGACCGAGGAGTGATATTTATGGAAGACATCACAAGAAAATTTGCTATCGTTGACAGCAAAACCGAAATGCGCGAGATACTGTCGTCCGTATACAATTCGCTTAAGGTTAAAGGCTATGATCCTATTAACCAGCTTGTCGGATACATTCTCTCCGAGGATCCGACGTACATCACAAATTACAATAACGCGCGAAGCCTTATATGCAGGATCGACAGAGATGAGCTTATGCACGAGCTGCTGACGAATTATCTCGGCGGCGAATGATATCTCAACAGTAAAAAGCAGGCGGAATGTTCCGCCTGCTTTTTCATTTTGCCGCCTTGACGCGACAGTTTTGAGCTTTGAATATAAAGCAATATCATGTTGTGTAGCGGCATTTCAGCTGCGTTTTCTATACACGATTACATGAATGTAAGCATTTTGGACTTTTTTAGTCAAACGGCCGTTTTTTCCTCTGTTTTCCTTGATTTTCGCATTTCCGGCGGTTATAATGTAAAAGCTTTTTACGTGTGCAAAAACAGCACTCAATATTTTAGGAGGGACAATTATGGCAAAAGCTGTTAACCAGGAATGGTTCGAGAAACTGTGCGCGGACGTTCTGCCCAAGTTTTCCGAGAAGAAACCCGGCAAGCTCAACACCTTTACTTACACCGAGATATGGACCGACAACACCGACGGAAGTACCTTCTGGTTCTACGTTGACGTGCAGGACAATATCTGTGTCGATCACAAGTGCGGCTTCGGCGAGGACACAGCTCCCGATGCGACCTTCACCGTTATAGGACCCTACGAGAACTTTGCAAAGGTCATCACCGGCGAGTGGGACTCCAAGACTCCTCTCATAAAGGGCAAGTTTAAGCTCAAGGGCAACCTGCTGGCAGCCGTCGCTCACCTCGGTGTATACCAGAGCCTCATTGATTCCAAAAAGGCAATCGACTGGGACTACGGCATGTAATAACGGAATATAAAAATGTCCGCTCATTGGGCGGTGCAACATAGGGATAAGCCGGTTTTGAGCGGCTCTTTTCCGCCCA
>CALBGG010000051.1 GCA_937893605.1 uncultured Clostridia bacterium | reverse complement strand
CATAGGTCAATGGGAATGACGCTTTTAGAACGGTGCTTTTTCTCACCGTCCAGCCGTTCTGCCGCAGAAAGCTCAGATACTCCTCGCTCGTCCACTTGCTGTGCAGAGGAAAGCCTGCCAGCCTCATAATAAAGGCTTTGACCCTGCCGGAAAACGAGTTTCCCGCGTGGGTGAAGGTCGGCGCAATCAGCACGCCGTCGTCCTTCAGCACCCGCTTGATCTCTGCAAGGGCTTTCTCCGGCTGCGGCACGATATGCAGGGCGTTGGACACGATCACCACATCAAATGACTCATCCGCATAGGGCAGACGGAACATATCCTGCACGGAAAAGTGCAGCTTCACAGAGCAGTTATCCCGCTTTGCCTCTGCGATCATTTGCGCGGAGGCATCCGTCGCCTCGATGTGCGCCGCCGCATTCACGATGTGCTTGGCGATCAGCCCCGTGCCGGTGGCAAGCTCCAGCACCGTCTTGTGCCGCACAACCGGTCGGATCATCTCATACATCACTTCATATGCCGCCCCGTCCTTTCGCATAAAGCGATCATATAGACCGGCATTCCGGTCCCAGAAATTCTTGTGTTTTCGCATCGTCATCACCCCTTTGAATGTTAGATTCATCTGACACGTGTATACAGAACACGCGGTTAGACGCGGCTAACCCGCATTTGTGCTCATGCAGCCTTTAACTGCGCGGCACAGCATTCGATCGCAAATACTTCCGGTCTGTTTTTCTGTATTCGATAGGCAGTATGTCTGTATTCTTCTTAAAAGGTTCTGCAAAGCGGCTGGAGGTGGAATAGCCGATCATTTGGGCAATTTGAACCATCGTAAAGTCTGTGTCAATCTGCGCCAGATCGACGCATTGAAACGCAGCGGGCAAGTCAGAATATTCGTCAGGATGCTGTTTTTTTCGGATAATCCTCATAATACGCAGGAAATACTTCGATCCCGGCAGAATGAAAGGGGATGCGCTTGTGAATGATAGCTTTGTAATTCTGTTTGCCGCCGACAACGATCTGAATGCTTCCGGCCGACAGACGACGGTACGGATTCAGCTCCTCGCCGGAAATGGAGTCATATCTCGTGATGCTGATGCCCTCCGGAATATCAAAATTCAGGACTAAGTCATTATGAAAATAGAAATCATGAATTTTAATATCGAACAGATCCTTCTGCGCATACAGCCAGTAGTGACCTCAGCCGAGCTTCGAAGATAGCTGCCAGCCGCTTCCTGCCGGGCTGAACCGCTCACAGTTGTGAATCGGAATGAAACTGCTTTCCGCTAAGAGTGTATTGTATTTTTTGAGTATTTCGATGCTCAGGGTTATTCATTGAAACGATTAGCCTTTTGCCTGCAACGATCAGCCAAATCAAAGAGCGAGCCGTTGCATCTGCCTATGGATTTATGTATGATTATTTGCAGTTAGCAGCCTCTAACTAATTATATCAAAAAGCTGGCGGAAAGTCAATCATTCTGCGGTAGCACTCGTAAACCATATCAGTTGCATTGGCAATATTTATTTATCTGCTTGTCATCGACTGGCATATGGCGCTTGCTTCGCTCATAACATTTCCGCTTGGCATGGTGTTCTTTATGCTGATGATGGCGGGATACAACAAGAATTACGCCCGAACCGTTGCGGCTACCAGTACCCTGAACAATACGGCGATAGAATACATCGGCGGTATCGAAGTCATCAAAAACGCCTGAGTTATCAGATTTTTTGACACGCTGAAAAATCCGGAGCTCAGCTCCGGATTTTTTATGCCCCGATGACCTCGTACAGGACCTTTACGAAGAAGATGACGAGGACTGTTATCATTATGGGCTTTACGGCTTTGCCGCCGCCCTTTTTGAAGAAGCTCGAGCCGAGCCAGTTGCCTGCGATGGAGAACAGTCCGGCGACGAGGCCGACGGCGAAAATGACCTTGCCGTTTATGATAAAAACGACGAGCGCGGCGATGTTCGTTGCAAGGTTTATCGCCTTGCTCACGCCGTTTGCCTCGGTAACCGGCATGTGCGCGAGCGCCGTGAGTAGCAAAATGAGGAATGTGCCCGTGCCGGGGCCATAAAAGCCGTCGTATGCGCCGATGAAAAACGCGATGGCGCAGCCGAGAAGCGTGGTCTTGAGCTTTGAGTACGGCTCAAATTCCGCATTGAGCGCCTTGCCGCGCATGACGTACGCGCCCGTGAGCGGCAGGATGACGAGCATGATTATCTTGAATATGTAGTCGTCTATGAGCAGCGCAAGGCTTGCGCCGCAGGCAGAGCCCGCGAGCGCAAAGGCGACGCAGAATATCGCCTGCCGCCACGGGATAAAGCCGCTTTTCGTGTAACGCACGGTCGTGAGCGCCGTGCCCATGGCGGAGCTTAATTTATTCGTGCCGATGGCGAAGTGGACGGGAAAGCCCGTAATAAGATACGCAGGGAGCGATATGAGCCCGCCTCCGCCCGCGACGGCGTCGACGAATCCGGCGAGAAAAACGAGCGGGCAGACGATGAGAAACTGAATTACTGAGATATCCACGGCTTACTTGACAGCCTCCCACAGCAGCATGTTGCCCTCGCATTTGACGCAGAGCCTGCCGCCGTCGAGCAGATACGCAAGGTACGAGCGCACCGTGCTGCCGACAAGGGCATACTGCTCGAAGCTCAGCTCCAGCGAATACTCGTCAAACAGGCGCTTGAGTATCGCCTCAAAGCTTTGCGGCTCGGCGCATATGGAAGCTATGCGCTCGGCTATCTCTCGCACGGTGTCGATATTATACTGCGCAAGCTCGCTGACATCCTCGCACGATGCCGCGTGGGCGGGAACAAAGCAGTCGGCCTCGAGTGCCTTGACCTTTTCAAGCGTATCAATATACGCCTGAACGTCATAGATAAAGCCGATGCGGTATTTTTCGAGCGTTTCGCGGCTTGAAAGACAGTCGGCGAGGAACACAACATTATCCGGCGTGCGGAAGCCGGCCATATCGAAAAAGTGACCCGGCAGGGGGATAATCTCAAAGCCCTCGGGCAAAGTTTCCGCCGTAAGCTCCTTCGCATCGGCGCTCTGCGCCATGAGGAATTTATGCCGCAGTGCTTTAGGGGGATAGCCGCCGTATAAAAACGATGGCTCGAGCAGAGTGTGCCGTG
>CALBGG010000050.1 GCA_937893605.1 uncultured Clostridia bacterium | reverse complement strand
TCGGCATCCTTTATGATATAGACCTTTGCCGCCGCCTCGTTGGGAATAACATATGCGTCCGCGCCCATGGCGCGCACCTGATCGACAAGTATCTCCTTTTTCTGCTTGCCCTTATCGTCGGTAATACGCTCGATAACGGCAAGATCGGGGTGAACGCGCGCCTTGACCTTGCGGCAGTCGCGGCACACGCCGCAGGGGCGCTCTCCGCTGCTTTGGCACAGCATTTTTTCTGCAAGATAAAACGCCTTGCCCATCCGCGCGTTTTCCGACGCCGAGGACACTATATACGCGTGCGACAGTTTTTCCATAGCATCCTCCGAAATAAATACTTAATCAGTTTATTTTACTCTTTTCCGTGTTTTAAGTCAACTAAAACCGCACGCAGCCTGTTATAGCCCTGTATATTATACACAGAAGTGCATTTCGGATTTTGTGATAAACGACAAATTTCAAAAAAATCTAAGAATTATTGTCCTGCTTTTTCATTTTAAACTGTATTATATAAACGAGGGGATGAGAGGAGTGACCGCTATGAGCAAAGCAAAATACATAAGCCTTATAATTTTATCAACACTGCTTTACATCGCATGGCTGGTTGGGCTGTATTTCAGCCTCGGTCTTTTCACGCACAGCGCCGAGCTAAACCTGCCGATATATGCCGCGTCGCTTTTCTGCGCTGTCGGCGCATGGCTGATCGACAAGAAAATAAATGCGCAGGACAGCTTTAAGCATAAGCCCAGCGTGCCTATCGGCTTCTGCGTGTTCCTTTCGCTGTTTTCGCTCATGCTCGTTTATGTGCTCCCGTATATCATATTTTGACCCATACAGCAAAAAATCCCGTCCATAAGGACGGGATTTTTCATGTTTTTAATTACTGCCTTGCTTCGATGTACTCGACGATTTTGCCGACGGTGGCCAGCTCTGCTGCGTCCTCATCGGGGATCTGAATGCCGAACTCGTCCTCAACGGACATGATCAGCTCGACAACGTCGAGCGAATCCGCGCCGAGGTCATCAACGATATTGGTGTCGGCGGAAATGCTGTCTGCGGATACTTCAAACTGCTGTGCAAGGATCTGCTGAATTTTTTCAAGTATCATAATTTATTCCTCCAATATACGGGGCTTATGCCCATTCACGGCTCTGCGGCTTATTGCCCGTGTTCTGCGGACGGTCGTAGGATACGACGACGCGGCGGTTGGGCTCTGTGCCGGTAGAGCTTGTGCTGACGCCCTCATAGTCCTGCAGGGCGGCGTGGATGATGTGACGCTCGTAGCTGTTCATCGGCTCAAGCGCCATGCTGCGCTTATACTTTATGACCTTTGCCGCCATCTTTTCGGCAAGGCGGACGAGTGATTCCTCGCGCTTTGCGCGGTAGCTCTCGGCATCGACGCAGATGTGCATATGCCTGTCGCTGCCGCGATTGATGACGTAGTTGGTCAGGTGCTGGATAGCATCGAGGGTCTCGCCCCTGCGGCCGATGACCGCGCCCATGTTCGGACCCGAGAGGTTAACGGCAATGCTCTTGCCGTCGCGGCGGGTGATCTCGATATCGGCCTTGACGCCCATACGCTCGAGAAGTCCTTCGAGGAAGGCTCTTATGTCGTCAAACTCGCCGTTATCGGCGGTTTTCGGTGCCTTTTCGGGAGCCTTTGCCTCAACGGCGGGAGCCGCCTCGACCTCTGTCTCGGGCTCGTCTGGAGCTTCATACTCGACACGCACGACTGCCGGGGAAGCACCTATACCCAAAAATCCGGATTTTGCGCGCTCAACGACGGTTACGGAAACATCGTCGCGCTCAAGTCCGAGTTCCTTCAGGGCTGCGGCAATGGCTTCATCCTCGGTGCGGCCTGTGGTTTCCAAAGACTTTATCATGTTTCACTATTCTCCTGTGACTGTTCAGGCTCTGCCTCGGTCTGAGCCGCGGCCTCCTCGGCCGCTTCCTCGGACTTTGCCGCGGCCGTAATTTCGTCGGCGTAGCGGTTCGGGTCGTAAGCTCTGCCTCTTGCGTAGCGGCGCTTTCCGACCTGAGAGGGATTTTCGGGCTTTTCTATGCCGAGCTTTTCAAGACGTGCCTCACGTTCCGCTCTTTCGCTCGCTGCGATACGCTCGGCGTCTGCCTGCTTCTGCTGAGCCTGCATTTTCTTTTTGCTGGTGTTATTGTTGCGGGTCGTCGCGCCCTCGGTCTTGAGCTGCTCATGCTCTTCGTGGCGGCGTGCGCGCTCTTCCTCTTTCTCCTTCTGTGCCGCGATGCGCTCTGCATCCTCGATATCGAGCTTGCGCTTATAGTACTTTGTGAGCACGAGGTCACGCACGATACCGAAGCAGCTGTTGGCGATCCAGTAAACGCCGAGAGCTGCGGGCATAATAAAGCAGATCCAGATCGACATAAGGGGCATCATGAGATTCATGGTCTTCATGCTCATCGCCGCCTGGCCGGCCTGGGGAGGATTGGTCGCCTGGCTGATCTTCATCGACGCCCAGGAAAGGAACGCCGCGATCAATGGGATCAGGAACAGCCCGATATTGGAGAGAATATCGGCGCCCGAAAAATCATAGGTCCATATCTTCCAGTCGGGGATCGAACCGAGATTCATGCCGAGGAATGAATAGTCGATGTCGAGAAGCTTTCCGTCGAAATTGCCGAGAGCGTTTGTTACCGCATCCCAATTCTTGTGGATAGCATCGACAACACCGATCTGGTCATAGGTGCCCTGCTTTGAGGCAACAAAGCCCGCGTTTTGGGTCGCCCACTCGGTGAGCTTTTTGACACTCTCGTCGCCCAGACCCATCATGCTGCCGAGAGGCTGACGGATAACGCTGTACAAAGCGATGAGTATCGGGAAGGGGATCAGCGACCACAGGCAGCCGGAGGTGGGGCTTGCACCCTGCTCCTTATACAGCTTCATGACTTCCTGCTGATACTTCTGCTGGTTGCCCCTATGTTTTTTCTCCAGCTCCTTGAGCTGAGGCTGGATTCGGGTGGTCTTCATCATGCCCTTCTTGCTCTTTGCCATGAACGGCAAAAGGATCAGATTGACCACAAGAGCAAAGAGGATAATGGCAAGGCCGTAGCTGTCGGTCCAATTATAAAGAACGTCCAGCAGTCTGGCAAACGGCCAGACTATAATATCCCATAGTGACATAAGTTTCTCCTTGTGTTCCGATCCTCGTCAGGGAACGGGATCGAAGAAATCGTGTTCGCCGAAGTGAAAAGGATGACACCTCGACAGCCGCTTAAGGGCGAGCCAGCCGCCCTTCAAAGCCCCGTATTTCTCGATGGCTTCCACGGCATACTGTGAGCAGGTCGGGATAAATCTGCACCTCGGCGGGAACGCCGGGGAGATGTATTTCTGATAAACACGGATAAGCGCAAGCATAAGCTTTTTCATTGTTCCTCGCCTCTTAAAATTCCAAGCTCGGCGCAGGCGTGCAGAAACGCATGCTCCATCTTGGCGTACTCGGCCTCGATGCAGCGGCTTCGCGCGACGATGACGATGTCAACGCCCTGTCTGAGCTTGTCCGAATTAAGTCTGTATATCTCTCTGAGCCGGCGGCGGACGCGGTTGCGCACGACGGCCTTGCCCAGCTTAGTGGACACGGTGTATCCCACGCGGCGGGTACCCCGCTGCGTTTTCAGAGCATACACGACCATATAGGGCGTAACGGCTGTTTTTCCTTTGTTATAAAGCCGCTTGAACTCATAATTCTTTTTCAGAGTTGACCTGAAATCCAATTATTCCACCCTTGCTTTCCGTTTTCTCAGCAAACACGTTAAGGGCGGAGGTTAGCCGCCCTAAAAATTTATTTGCTTTTCCTGCTCGGAGCTGCCAAATCAGGCGCTCAGCTTTGCTCTGCCCTTTGCTCTGCGGCGGGCGAGAACCTTACGGCCGTTTGCGGTGGCCATTCTTTTGCGGAAGCCGTGCTCTTTCTTGCGCTGACGCTTCTTGGGCTGGTAGGTACGCAGCATGTTCGTGCACTCCTTTCAGAATAATACTCAACATTGAGCCGAAGCTCAAAGTAGTTGACTAAGTAATAAACTTCCGATGCCTGTGAGCATCGGAAGTTTATTATATACGATGTGCTTTTACCGTGTCAAGGATTTTTTGTTTATAGTTTGTTACTCGATTTTCGCGAGGCAAAGCGTGCCGGTAGCATGGACGCGCCCTGCCCCGCCAAAACCG
Source organism: uncultured Clostridia bacterium (assembly GCA_937893605.1). Classification (GTDB taxonomy): domain Bacteria; phylum Bacillota; class Clostridia; order Oscillospirales; family Oscillospiraceae; genus F23-B02. The sequence continues at coordinate 412 of CALBGG010000050.1, read as the reverse complement.
GTATTTGTGGGCTTTGTTTATGCCTTGAGTCTGAGGTCTTCGCCGCGCAGATACTTGCCGAGGGGCTTCCAGAGGAGCGCGCCGATGATGAGGATGGCGACCATGTCGATGAGCATGTATGCGCCGTTATACAGAGCCGAGTAGATCCACGGAGTGGTCATGGTCATATCGAAGAACTTCTCCGGCATATACTCTGCCCAAACGGTAGCGCCGACGACATAGTGGACAAGGAAGCGTGCCGCGCAGCCGATGATCGTGCCGACGAAGAAGCCGTTTTTCTTGCCCTTGCCCAAACCCGCGAGGCCGAGAACGGTGTAAGCTACGAGATAGTCGCCGACGATAGACTGCCAGCCTATGGCTATGCCGCCCTCGAGCATGAACTGGATAACGCCGTAGACAAAGCCTGCGGCCA
>CALBGG010000049.1 GCA_937893605.1 uncultured Clostridia bacterium | reverse complement strand
GTCGGCTCTGTGGCCGCGCACACGACCTATGCGCCGATCATGCTCAACTACTTTCTCCGCGAAGCCTTCGGCGTAACGTATCAGTGGATATTCGGCTGAATGAAAATAGTATAATCCCTCCCGAACAGGCATAGTAATGTACAAAGCCTTACGGGAGGGATCTTTTTGAAAAAACTATTAGCCAAAATCAAAAATCGCAAGGCAGCTGCATCGGCAGTTGCGCTTGTGGTACTAACGGCGGTGATATTCTGGACGACGAACAGCCCTGCGGTTGTCGGAGTTTCGGCCTCCGACAGGCAGCTTCCTATCTACTGCGTCCAGCGCGACGATAAAACGGTGGCGCTGTCCTTCGACGCGGCATGGGGCAACGAGGATACGCAGGAGCTCATAGATATTCTCAGCAAGTATAATATACACGCGACCTTCTTTGTCGTCGGCCAGTGGGCCGATAAATATCCCGAGTCTGTCAAGGCTCTCAGCGACGCCGGAAATGAAGTCATGAGCCACTCGGACGATCATGCGCATTTTGCTCAGCTTTCGGCAGACGAGATAAAGTCTAATATCTCGGCCTCGAACGAGAAGATAAAAAACATAACCGGCACGGAGCCGACGCTGTTCCGCTGCCCCTACGGCGAATATAACGATACGGTCATCAGCACCGTAAACTCCATGGGTATGAGCGCCATACAATGGGATGTCGACAGCCTCGACTGGAAGGGACTATCGGCAGGCGATATATCCGACAGAGTCCTCAAAAACGTAAAGAGCGGCAGCATTGTGCTGTTCCACAATGCCGCCGAGAACACACCCGAGGCGCTGCCGGGAATAATCGAGGGGCTCATTGCCGACGGATACAAGATCGTGCCAGTGTCGCAGATCCTGCTGACGGGAGACTATACGGTTGACAACACCGGCATGCAGTGCCAAAGCAAAACAAACAGCGACACGAAGGCGGATACATAAAAGACAGCACCTCGGATGAAATCCGGGGTGCTGTTCATATTCGACTTATTCCTTGTTGTCGAGCCAGTCTGCGACCTTGCCCGCTTCGATACCGAGACCGCCCGAGATAAAGGCGACAGTCTCGTTGAAGTTCATAGCTCTCAGGCGGGCGTAGTTGCTTGCACCGGCACCGGGGCCGTCGTTGAGTCTGCCTTCGATGTAGCCGCATTCGTAGCACATGTTCAGAGCGTACTTACGGTGGGTATCGAGGGCCATTTCATGTCCGCAGCGAGGACATTTCATGCTGGGTTCCTCCTCTTATTACTCTTGTTTTCTTTGCAGATTCCTTGCTTTGTTTATTATAGTCCAAACATTGCCTCTAAGCAATAGTTATCTTGTTTTTTGTGTACAAAATTGCCGATATGGAAGCAGTCTTCGGTTGCGAATTTTTTGAGAAAATATATTTTTTGAAAATAAGTATTGCAATCGACGTATAATTGTGTTAATATAATCGGGCATTGGAAATCCGGGTGTAGCGCAGATGGTAGCGCGCTTGAATGGGGTTCAAGAGGCCGCTGGTTCAACTCCAGTCACTCGGACCAAACAAATAAGACTCGAAAGTGTAAACTTTCGGGTCTTTTTCTTTTGGCGGTCGTTCGCGAATGTTTGACAGAGCGGCGCGTGCGGTGTATATTAAAAATAAATAGTCATTATTTATCTCTGCCCGCACGCTTTTTTCGAGGAACACTATGAAAACCCGGACATATAGCAATTTTCAAATACAAATATTCATTACGATCATTGCCGAGCCTGAGAACAATCAGCCGCTGGCAATGAAGTACAACGACACGCTGTACTACTACGTCCTCAACGCGCAGGGCGACGTTGTTCGCATAGTCGACAGCAGCAGAAACGTTGTCGCAAGCTATACCTACGATCCCTGGGGCAAGATAATAAGCAGCAGCGGAACGCTGGCGGATATAAATCCTCTGCGTTATCGTGGTTATTACTACGACTCCGAGACGGGATTCTACTATCTCCAATCGCGTTACTACGATCCCGAGATCGGGCGCTTCATAAACGCCGACAGCTACGCCTCGACCGACGCAACCGGCCTCCTGAGCACCAACATGTTCGCATATTGCGAAAATGACCCGGTGAACAAGAGTGATCCGACGGGTGAAGTTGCACCCATACTGATAGCCATGGCAGGCGGCGCGCTGGTCGGAATTGCAGAGCAGTTCATGACGGATGTCATCTATGCGATGGTAACCGGTCAGCCGCTGGACGCATGCTTCAGCTCCGTTGGCACATATGTGTCATCGGCTGTTGGCGGCGCAATGTCTGTGCTTCCAGGTGGCGGCGTTATGAGAGCGTTTTCGGAATTGGTGTTAACTACGACTATACAGACCAGCATAGATGCGGCACTCGCACCACAAAAATATGAAGCAACTACTCCCTATAGTGAAGCTGTTGAAAATGTGTTTACGACGGGAGCTTCAAAGTTGGGAGATAAAACGGCGTCAAATGTGGCTGACAAGATGCTCAAATCCGCGGCTAAGCAAGGAAAAGTTGGCTCAAAGGTTACAAAGGCAGCTGCGAGTGCTCTGAAATCCATCAAAAAGTACTTCGGTAATGCGTTTAGCATACTTCTGCGTATACGAGATGATATGCGACAGGATAAGCGCGGGAGGTAAAGATGGACTTTTCAGAGTATACGGTATGGCTGCTAAAAACCGCGCTTGCGTACTGGATTGTCTTTGCTATCATTATGCCATTCTGTCTCGCTGGTGAACTCATATATATGAACTCAAAAAAGAAGATGAGAAAAAAGGAAAACAGGGAATGGCAACAAATTAACAATATGGCGATTGGGATGCTTGCAGTCTTTTTTGTTATTAACATAGTAGATACTTTCCCGATTATCAAAGATGCTGTGGGACAGCACTATGTATGTGTTAAAGGAGAATATTCAATTGAGCATGCGAGGCAGTCAAAAGGTGGTGGCGCGACAGAATGGGTTGTAATTACGACCGATGACGGAGCGCGAATCGTATTAGACTATCCGCGAGGAAAAGACTTGAGTGAGTTGCCCAATGATACGTGTTATGGCACGGTATGGTATGCGGAAAATTCACACTATATCCTTGAATTTATCCCTGACGAACCCGCTGACGGCAATTAGCAATCAAAAAATTAAATTCGCAGGAGCATATCGTTTGGTATGCTCCTGCTTTCCTTTTTGGCACGTACATCGTGTCGGGCTGGGGCAAAGCGACGGCGGTAGGCAGCACGGCGACGGTGTACGAAGGAGAAAAGCCCTACTTCGGCATGCTCGCGGCAGTGTACTACACCGGGGTGAGCGGCGAGGAGTGGCATTTCATCCCGTTCAGCAAGGACTACACGGACTGGCAGTTTGCAAGCGGCATCGTCGTGCCGAAGCAGGATAAGCCGGTGTACATGATAAAGGTCTACCTTATCTACAAAAACAACGGCGGCACCGCGTATTTCGATAACATCAGCCTGACGAAGGAGCCGTGCAGCAGCTACACCTACGACGACAAGGGCAACCCGGTGTCGGCCAGGGAGGGCGGTGCAAAAACGAACTGCGAGTACCAGTCCGGCACGAGCATCCTGACCAAATACACCGCGTCCACGGGCGTGACCTCGAGCTTCACCTACGCGCCGACGACGCATAACCTGAACACCGTAACGTCGGCGGGAGTCACGACAACGAACACGTACAACTCGGCAGGTCTGCTTACGCAGAGCGTGAGCACGGGCGGGGGACAGAAGCAAAAAACGTCGGCGACATATGACAGCTACGGTCAAAAGACCTCGTCGACGGACGTAAACAACACGACGACGAGCTACGACCGCAGCTATTACACCGGCCATCACATCAGCGGCATTACCGAGGGCAGCCTGAAGCAGCAGCGCTTCACGTATCTAACGAACGATCGCCTTTCGATCACAAGCATGGAAGGCCTCGCCGCGCAGCACTATAACTACTCGACCGGCCAGCTCTCGGCGCTCGCGCGCAAAAGCCGCGTCGGCACGGGCGCGTTTACATGGCAGAGCTACCACTTCGCGTACGACCCGTTCGGGAACATGACGCAGATAAGCGTCAGCGGCGCGGACAACACCGCTACGAGCACGCCGTCGAGCGCGATCATGCTCGCAAAGTACCAATACGAAAGCGGCGTGAACAACGGCCGCTTGCAGAAAATGACGTTCGGCAATGGCCAGACCGTTGAGTATTCCTACGACAAATTTGACAGGACGACAAAAGAGCGGTATAATAACGTCACATATGAATATGCCTACGATGCCTCGGGACAGCTTGCAAAGCAGAGCTCGACGGCGGGGGAAGAGTATAATTACGAATACGACAGCCTCGGCCGCCTGATCCGCAGCAGCGAGTATAACGACGGTGAGCTCGAGCAGCGCACGGAGCATATCTACGATGCCTCCGACAGGCTGACGAAACAGAGCTGGTATAACGCCGGGGGTACGACGACCATGTCGTATGCCTACAGTACGACCACCGGGCTGCTCTCAAGCCTGAACGCGAGCGTTCAGGGCTCGAGCATCCCCGTGAGCTACACGTATCAGGGAGCGAACCAGCTGCGCAGCAAGGCCATCGGCAGCGTCATGACGAAGGCGTATAACTTCCGCTATAATGAGGATGGCGTCTACAGAGCCTCGCTGCCGGATTACGTCAATTACCGTGACTCGTCGGGCAACCTGATCTATGGTGATAATTGCTGCTACGACAGCAACGGCCGCCTGGTCAAGATCCTCGATTCGGGCAGCTCAACGACGACCCGCGCCACTTATGGCTACGACCAGCAGGGGCAGCTTACCTCGGCGACGGTCGGCGGAACGAGTTATACCTACACCTACGACACCGCGGGCAATATCCGGAGCAAAACGGTCGGCGGCACGACGACCAATTATACCTACGGCAACAGTGCGTGGCGCGACCTGCTGACGGC
>CALBGG010000048.1 GCA_937893605.1 uncultured Clostridia bacterium | reverse complement strand
AAACGCTTGAGGTGAATGTCAGCGAAGGGATATGCTGCCTCGGAAACGAAGCGCTTATCCGCCAGCTTGCGGTCATTCTCCTCTCAAACGCGCTGGAGCATTCAGGCAGCGGCGCGCAGATAAGCCTGACGCTCCGCGAAAGCGGTGATCGCAGAATTTTTTCCGTACATAATACTCTCAGCTATATACCGCCTGAGGATCAGAAGCGCATATTCGACCGCTTTTACCGCAGTGACAGCTCCCGCAGCAGTGAAAGCGGCGGCAGTGGTCTTGGGCTGGCCATAGCGAAAAGCATCGTGCAGCTGCACCGCGGCAGCATAAAGCTTGAGAGCAACCCCGAGAGCGGTACCTGCTTTACGGTCACGTTCCCCGGTGAGCCTGCTTCAAAGTAGTTTTAATCTTGATCGTGTATCCTCGTTTTATCCCGGACTGATCGGGAAAAATCAAATCAGGAGATACACAATGAACTACACTCTCAGAGAGATCGAACTTTCCGATATCGAAACAGTCAACTCATGGCGCAGCGACCCTGAGCTTATAGGGCACCTGCTTGCACCGTTCCGCTACATAAGCGCCGAAACAGACCGGCGCTGGTATGATGATTATATGGCTGACCGCGCAAGCGCTGTCCGCTGCGCGATCGTTGCAGAGAACGGCAAGCTTGTCGGCCTTGTCAGTCTTGTCGGCATAGACTGCCTTTCGCGCAGTGCGGAGCTTTCCATAATGATCGGCAGGAGCGAGGATCGGCTGCATGGTGCGGGGAGCTTTGCCGTAAACGAGATGCTCAGGCATGCGTTTGAAAATCTCAATCTGCGCCGTGTGGAACTGCAGGTCCTTGAAGACAACCTCTGCGCCCAGCATGTCTATGAAAAGGCGGGCTTTAAGCTTGAGGGGCTGCGCCGCGAGGCCGTTTATAAAAACGGCAGGTACCTCAACTGCAAACTGTACGCAGTGCTCCGCCGTGACTGGGCGGAGTGTGCCGCATAAAAATTTTGCCGTCATCCGGTCTTTCAATCTTGATTTAATATTCCTCGTTTATTATCCGTACTGTCCTCAGGAAGAGGACGCCGCACCGTGCAGCTTTTGGATGTACGCTCAAACGGCGCGGACACATGCGAATCGCAAAGGAGGAATCATTATGCGTAAGACTAAAATCGTTGTATCTTCTATCATGGCGGCAGCTCTGATGCTCGGCTGCACCGGGCAGGCATTTGCTGACGGCCCTGAGAGCCAGTATAAGGACGGTCTGAAGAACGGACTCGTGAGCGGGCTGGTATATGAGCTCAAGGACGGTCTGAAAGACGGTCTGAAGAACGGCTCTGTCAATGGCCTTGCCGACGGACTTAAAGACGGTCTGAAGAACGGCTCCGTCAACGGTCTTGCGGACGGTTTGAAGAGCGGTCTTGTAAACGGCTTGAAAAACGGCGAGCTCAAGTAACAAGGCCAAGTCGGCAGTGCCGCACCGGCATACGCGGACAGCCCGGAATGCACCCGTGAGCGTTCCGCCGTCTGCCCGCACCCGCCGCGGCGCGCCGGTCAGGGGGAAACCCGAAGGCACACTTCGGAAATTTAAAAAAACATCGGCAGCCGAGAGACTGCCGGTGTTTTTTGCCATACGAGAAAAACTCCTCCGGGTTTCCCCGGAGGAGCACCCCCGCAAATGCCGTGCTGGCTCGATTATAACCTGCACAATAGGGCAGGTGGGTCGCCTAAGTTCTGTTTCGCTGCTTCCA
>CALBGG010000047.1 GCA_937893605.1 uncultured Clostridia bacterium | reverse complement strand
CCATTGGCTCCCCTGCGTAAGGGGAGCTGTCAGCGAAGCTGACTGAGGGGTCGCTGTGCGCAATTATTATTCTGATTTAGTGCAAAATTTGCGGTGCACCCTGTAGGGAATGGGCTTGCCCATTCCGTTTGCGAAGGTTTTATCCGCAGTTTCCGGTCGGGATACCGCAATAAACGTATTGGTACAACGTGAAAACGCCACTGAAAAAACACCTCATCCGTCAGCCTGCGGCTGACACCTTCCCCTCAAGGGGAAGGCAAGGATGCAGTGTTCTGTATTGGTGCAAAATCTTTGCCTGCACCGTGTAGGGGCGAGCATTGCTCGCCCGCATAGGCGGAACGAAAACTAAACACAAATGTAAAAAAGACAGTTTTTTGGCGGTGTTTTTACATCGTACCGATACATATTTTGCTTCGAATCGACCGTAGAGTGCGGAGAAAACCACAGAAAAACGGGCGATCGATGATCGCCCCTACATGATGCGGAGTGAATTTTGCACCAAATCAGCACAATTTAATGGGCTGCGAAATGCCCAGGTTTTATCCGCACCCTCGACACCGGTCAACTGCAATATGCGTATAGGTACAGTCTTAAAGCGCCCCTGAAAAAATGCCTTCCCCTTGAGGGGAAGGTGTCACCGTAGGTGACGGATGAGGTGTGATTATATCTGCGGCATCGCCACACACCTAAATAAAAGTATGAGAAAAACCCCGGTTCGCTCTGAAAAGGCGCGAAACAATATGGTTTATTCCAATGTCTCGACACCGGGACACCGCAATAAACGTATAGGTACATTCTTAATGCGCCTCTAAAAAATCCGGGCTGACGCAATAAACGTATAGGAGGAGCGTTAATTCGCTACTGAAAAAATGGCAAGTAAGAATAAGGATTACAAACCCGAGGATATCGCATTTCCCGAGCAGCACATAGTGCAGTCGGAGCTGGTCGGCGAGATGAAGACAAGCTATATAGAGTACGCGATGAGCGTTATCATCGGGCGTGCGCTGCCGGATGTGCGCGACGGCCTCAAGCCCGTGCACCGCAGAATACTCTACGCGATGTACGAGGATAACCTCACGCACGACAAGGCCTTCCGCAAGTGCGCGACGGCGGTCGGCGACGTGCTGGGCAGATACCATCCGCACGGCGACGCGTCGGTGTACGATGCGCTGGTGCGTCTTGCGCAGGACTTTTCGATGCGCTATCCGCTCATCGAGGGTCACGGCAACTTCGGCTCTGTTGACGGCGACCCCCCCGCGGCGTACCGTTACACAGAGGCGCGCATGGCGCGCATGTCGGACGAAATGCTGCGCGATATCGAGAAGGACACGGTCGACTGGGACCCCAACTTCGACGAGACGAGAAAAGAGCCGCGTGTTCTGCCGTCAAGATTCCCGAACCTGCTTGTAAACGGCTCGTCGGGCATCGCCGTCGGCATGGCGACGAACATCCCGCCGCACAACCTCACCGAGGTCATAAACGCCTGCATCTGCGTGCTCGATAACCCCGAGGCGACGATGAGCGAGCTTTTGCAGCACGTCACCGGCCCCGACTTCCCGACAAAGGGCATCATCATGGGCCGCAGCGGCATCCGTCAGGCCTACATGACCGGCCGCGGCAAGGTCATCATGCGTGCGCGCACGGAGTTTGAGGAGTTCGGAAAGGACAGGACGAGGATCATCGTCACCGAGCTTCCGTATCAGGTCAACAAGCGCCAGCTCATTGCGACGATCGCCGAAAACGTGCGCGATAAGCGCATAGAGGGCATATCCGACCTGCGCGACGAGACCGACCGCAACGGCATGCGCATAGTCATCGAGCTCAAGCGCGACGCAAATCCCCAGGTCGTTTTAAACCGCCTGCTGACGCAGACGCAGATGCAGACGAGCTTTTCGATAAACATGCTGGCGCTGGTCAATAACCAGACCCAGCCGAAGATACTCAACCTGCGCCACATCATCGATGAGTACCTCACATTCCAGGAGGAGCTCATCGTGCGCAGGACTAAATTCGACCTCAGAAAGGCCGAGGAGCGCGCCCACCTCTTGGAGGGTCTGCTCATAGCGCAGGACAATATCGACGAGGTCATCCACATCATCCGCAACAGCTACGATAACGCAAAGCAGAACCTCATGGAGCGCTTCGGTCTTTCCGACGTGCAGGCGCAGGCGATACTGGACATGCGCCTGAAATCGCTTCAGGGTCTCGACCGCGAGAAGCTTGAGAACGAGTACCGCGAGCTTGAGGAGCGCATCGCGTATTATAAGGAGCTGCTGGCCGACCCCGAGAAGATCAAGGGCGTTCTGAAAACAGAGCTCATCGAGATACGCGACAGATACGGCGACGAGCGCAAGACCGAGATCCAGGACGTCGAGGACGAGATCGACATCGAGGATCTCATCGACGAGGAGGACTGCGTCTATACCCTCACCCACAACGGCTACATTAAGCGCCTGCCCACGGCGGAATACCGCGCCCAGGGCCGCGGCGGCAAGGGCGTCAAGGCCATGGCCACGCGCGAGGAAGACTATGTCGAAACGGTGTTCACCGCCTCGACGCACGACAGCATCCTGTTCTTCACCAACCTCGGCAAGGTCTACGTCCGCAAGGGCTACCGCATCCCCGAGGCGGGAAGATCCGCACGCGGACAGAACATAATCAATATAATCCCCACCGACCCCGGCGAAAAGGTCAGTGCCATGATCGCAGGCCGCGGCATAACGGAGGAGGACTATCTCGTTTTCGTCACGCGCAACGGCACCGTCAAGCGCACCGCGCAGTCGGCGTTCAGGAACATCCGCTCAAACGGTATCCGCGCCCTGTCGCTGGACGAGGGCGACGAGCTTATGACCGTTCTGCAGACCTCCGGCGAGGATAAGATCCTGCTTGCCACGCACGACGGCATGGCCATCTGCTTTAACGAGACCGACGTGCGCGCAATGGGACGCGACGCTGTCGGCGTGCGCGGCATCCGTCTGCGCGAGGGCGACTTTGTCGTCGGCGCGGGCATCGCGGCCGAGGGCTCGGCGATACTGAGCATAACCGAAAACGGCTACGGCAAGCGCACCGATGTTAGCGAGTACAGCGTGCAGAACCGCGGCGGCATGGGACTTAAAAACTACAACGTCACCGATAAGACCGGCCCGATCGCCGACGTCGTCATCGTTCACGGCGGCGAGGATCTTCTGGTCATCTCCGACGACGGCACGATCATACGCATGGACGTCGGCAGCATAAGCCTGCTCTCGCGCAGCACCCAGGGCGTGCGCGTCATGCGCCTTACCGGCGACGCGAAGGTCATCTCCATCGCCCCGACCGATAAAGAGCCGGAGGCTGATGAAAACAGCACCGACACGGAAGCAGCAGAGCCCCGACCGGAAGCAGACAGCTAAAGCGTGTGCACCGCTGAGAGGATAATATGAAAACTAAAACAATGATCCATAAAGTCTCCGGCTGTATCGCGGCAGTTTCGCTCGCGGCGCTTACGGTGAAATATCCGCTGCGCAGGCTCGGCATGCACAAGGCAAACGCCGTCATGATGCAGGCGCACGAGGCGGCAAGCGGCGCGTATTTTCTCGCCGCGCTCGCGCATATGGCCACTGCGCAAAAATCGAGCCGTATCAAAACCTTGAGCGGAATTGCGGCATTTGCGATAAGTGTAGTGCTCATTGCAGACTGCCACATGGCCAAAGAACAGAAGGCAAAAATGCGGCGCCACCGAATATATTCCGCGGCACTGACCCTGACCGCCCTCTCTCACATTTTTCAGAGGCGAATTTTCAGTGGCGCACGGACACTGCTACGAATACGATGATTGCGGTGTCCCGGTATCGCACCTGCCGACGAAACCATACGACTGCCGCTTCCGGCGAGTGCGGTTTAAATTTGTGCCGCACCCCTTGGCTCACCTGCGTAAGGGGAGCTGTCAGCGAAGCTGACTGAGGGGTCGTTTTTTCCGCAGGCGCGTCCGTGCGCCACTAAAAACAGAAAGCGAGGCTAAAAAATGATGAATAGCGACAACAGGAAAGATCAGAAGCCCGAGGGCGGCATTGCGAAGCTTGTTATTTTCGGCGTTGTTATGCTGTTCGTGTTTATTGATGCGGTAGGCATGGGCGGCAGCGTGTTTTTCATCATTTTGATGATAGGCGTTGTCGCTGCCGTGGCAGCCGCGATAAAAAAGCAGCAGAAGGATGCAAAGAGCGAGGCGTCGGACGCGGACAGCGCCGCGCCCGAGCGTGCAGAGCCCAAAAAGCGCGAGTTTAAGCCTCAGCACTTTGACATGTCGAAGTCTGCCGGCAAGCGCGAGGGCGGCGATAGTCTGAGCAAGCGCCTGACCGAGAAAATGCGCGACGATCTCAGCCGCTGTGACGACGATCACGAGCATGCCGAGCCGAGCATCAGCGGCACGCCCGACGAAAAGCGCGCAGCTCAGCTCAAGGAGCTTCTGCGCAACGGCCTCATCGAGAAGGATGAGTACAATATCCTCATGCGAAAGTTTGGACTCAAATGATGAAAACTGTCACGATATACACCGACGGAGCGTGCTCCGGCAACCCGGGACCGGGCGGCTGGGGCGCGATTTTGTGCTATAATGGTGCAAAAAAGGAGCTCTCGGGCGGCGAGAAGCAGACAACTAACAACAGAATGGAGCTCACCGGCGTTATCTCGGCGCTCAAGGCGCTCAAGGAGCCCTGCATCGTTGAGCTGTACTCTGACTCGAAGTACGTCATCGACGCGCTCAGCAAGGGCTGGGCGGTCTCGTGGCGGAAAAACGGCTGGAAAAAGGCCGATAAAAAACCGGCGCTGAACCCCGACCTCTGGGCGGAGCTTCTGGAGCTGTGCGATAAGCACGAGCTGCACTACCACTGGGTCAAGGGTCACGCCGAGAATGAATACAATAACCGCTGCGACGAGCTCGCGGTCGCCGCTGCCGCGAGTTTTCAGAGGCGCATTTAGTCAGCTGAGGATACATATATTGCGGTATCCCGGTATCGAAAATTCCGACGAAACCGTGAAACTGCCGCATCCCTTGCCTTCCCCTTGAGGGGAAGGTGTCGGCAGAGCCGACGGATGAGGTGTTTCAGTGGCGCATTGAAGCTGTTCCTGTATGGCTTTTGCGGTATCCCGACCGGAAACTGTGAAAAAAACCATCACAAGAGCAAATGCACCAAACAAAAATTTGCACCAAATAAGCACAATTTTCCGCTGCGCGAAGCATTACGGTTTCCGCCGATGTCACCGGTCGGGACACCGCAAAGAAAGAACAGGTAAAAATGAAATTCGCTAATAAAAGTCCGTTTAAGATTTTTCTCGCGTATATAATGGGCGAGAAGAAGCTGTTTATAATCGACACGATATGCGCGGTGCTGGTCGCGGCGATCGACCTTGCGTTCCCGTATGTGTCGAAAAGCAGCATGCAGACCTACCTGCCGCAGAGCATGTACAAGACATTTTTTATCGTCATGGCGATACTGGCGCTGGCGTATGTCTTAAAGGCTGCGCTGTACTACGTCATAACGGTGCTCGGACACCGCATGGGCGTAAACATCGAGTCGCGTATGCGCGAGGATCTTTTTACCCACATGCAGAAGCTGTCCTTCGGCTTTTTCGATAAAAACCGCACGGGCACGCTCATGAGCAGGCTCACGGGCGATCTGTTCGAGATCACCGAGCTTGCCCACCACGGGCCGGAGAATATCATCATCTGCGCCCTGACGATCGCCGGAGCGATGGTAATTATGGCGACGATCAACTGGCAGCTGACGCTGGTGCTTGCGATACTCCTGCCGCTGTGCCTGTGGTTCACGCTCAAATGCCGCGTGAAAATGAAGGAGGCAAACATGGAGGTCAAGCGCAAGATGGGCGTTATCTACTCGGCGCTCGAAAACGGCGTTTCCGGCGTGCGCACGGCCAAGGCCTTCGCCAATGAGGAGCTCGAGAAGGAGAAATTCGACGAAGCCAACGACCTCTACCGCGGCGCAAAAAAGGAATACTACAAAACAATGGGCGCGTTCATGAGCGGCATGGAGTTCACGACCGGCATCATGCCCGTCGCGGTCATCGCCGTCGGCGGACTTATGATAATGCGCGGCAGCTTTAACTACATCGACCTCATCACCTTCACGCTGTACGTTTCGACCTTCATAAACCCCGTGCGCAAGCTCGCGCAGTTTGCCGAGATCTACATGCAGGGTACCGCCGGCTTCGAGCGCTTTCTTGAGATCATGCGCACCGAGCCCGAGATAAAGGACGCGCCGGACGCTGTCGATCTCGGCCGCGTAAAGGGTGATATCGCGCTGGAGAACGTGAGCTTCACCTATGACAGCGTCGAGGTGCTGCACGATGTCACTCTGCGCGCCGAGGCCGGAAAGACCCTCGCCCTCATCGGGCCGTCCGGAGGCGGCAAGACCACCGTGAGCCAGCTTATCATGCGCTTTTACGACGTCTCCTCCGGCAGCGTCACCGTCGACGGCAGGGATGTGCGAAACGTCACGCAGGCGTCGCTGCGGCGCAACATCGGCATCATCCAGCAGGATGTTTACATGTTTGCCGGCACCGTGCGCGAAAATATCCGCTACGGCCGTCCGGACGCGAGCGACGAGGAGATAATCGAGGCCGCGCGCCTTGCCGAGCTGCACGACGAGATCATGCAGATGCCCGACGGCTACGACAGCTACATCGGCGAGCGCGGCGTGATGCTCTCGGGCGGTCAGAAGCAGCGCATTTCCATTGCGCGCGTCTTTTTAAAAAACCCGCCGGTGCTTATCCTCGACGAGGCGACGAGCGCCCTGGACACCGTCACCGAGCGGCGCATCCAGGCCTCGCTCGACAGGCTGTGCGTCGGCCGCACCAGCATCGTCATCGCCCACCGCCTGTCCACCATCCGAAATGCCGACAGCATCGCCGTCATCGAGCAAGGCCGCGTCGCCGAGCAGGGCACACACTCGGAGCTCATAGCCCGCGGCGGCATATATGCCCGCCTTTCAGAGGCGTCTTTTTAGAGGCTTTTTTACACTGTACCGATGCATTTTTTGCGTCAGCCCGACCGGTGAGCGCGGAGAAAACCGTTGCAAGCGGAATGGGCAAGCCCATTCCCTACACGGTGCGGCGCAATGTTGGGAAGCGGCAGTTTTCAGGTTCCGTCAGCAGGTGCGACACCGGGCTGACGCAATCACTGTATCCGCACAATGTCCGTGCGCCTCTAAAAATAAAAAGAGCGAGGAAATTTCATTCCTCGCTCTTTTTATTTAATGTATAAGATCAATCCATCTTGTTGAGTGCGACGGTCATGGCGCTCTTCTTGTGAGCTGCGTTGTTCTTATGGATAAGACCCTTGCAGGCTGCCTTGTCCACTGCCTTGACTGCGACCTTGTAGCTCTCGGCTGCTGCGGTCTTGTCGCCGCCTGCGACTGCTGCGTCGAACTTCTTCATGACGGTCTTGAGCGCGGTCTTGTCTGCGCGATTCTTTGCGCGGAGCTCCTTGCTCTTTGCGTCTCTCTTCATTGCGGACTTAATGTTGGGCATCGTTGTGCACCTCCTTGTAACTTAGTAACAAAAGTCTACGGACTTTTCCGGCGAAAACCGCCGGTTTACGCCGGCTGCCAGACTGATTTTCCTATCTGGCGGTTACTGCCGTTTGGGACTGAATAACGTAACGAAACGCGAGTAGACGCTCGCGGATAATTAGTTTATCATCAAACCACTGAGATTGCAAGCTTTTTTTGCACTTTTTCCGCTTTTTTATCGCCGCATGTATCGCTTGTGGCGCGTGTGGGCAAGCTACCACTATATATTGTTGCAGGAGGCAGCACAATGCAGAATAAATTTGCCCGCACCGACCTTGCCGCCGAGGCGGCGGCGAGGCTTGATAACTGCCCCGAGGGCGTGACGGCCGACACCTTGAATATCCACGGCTGTACGGTCAGCCGCGTCGTCATAGCATCAGCCGAGGGCGCGGCGGCACTCGGCAAGCCGGTAGGAAAATACCTCACCCTTGAAATGGCAGATTATGTTACGCGCCGCACGCTGAGCTTCCCCGACTGCGCGTCCGCCTTGCGCGATCTCCTGCGCAGCTTCCCCGCAGTCGAACGCGCTAAAAGCTTTCTCATCGCCTGTCTCGGCAATCGTGCTGTCACTCCCGACGCTGTCGGCCCTTGCGTTTCCGACAGTCTGATCGTTACGCGGCACCTGAAATCCTCGCTGCCGGAGGATTTCGCGGCGTTTTCCTCTGTGGCTGTGTTGCGGACAGGCGTTTTGGGAACTACGGGCATCGAAAGTGCCCAAGCCATACGCGCCATGTGCGAGCTTGTGCGCCCGGACTGTGTCATCGCGGTCGATGCGCTCGCCAGCGGCGAGGTCGGCAGGCTCTGCCGCAATGTTCAGCTCTGCGACACCGGCATATCCCCCGGCAGCGGCGTCGGAAATGACCGCGCCGAGATCAGCGAAACTTACCTCGGCTGTCCCGTGATCGCTGTCGGCGTTCCGACGGTTGCCGATGCTTCGGCGCTCTGCGATGACGAATGCGCAGAGCACATGTTCGTCACGCCGCGGAATATTGACGAGCTTGTGAAGTCTGCCTCAAAACTTATTGCCTACGGTATCGACCTTGCGCTGCACGCCGGCCTCACGATAGCTGATATTGACGCTTTGGTCGAGTGAAGTTTCACGTGAAACATCTGAATCTATGTTTCACGTGAAACAGAACAAATAATTTATAAATGTTTCACATGAAACGTTGAAAAGCTTGCACAGTCTTGTTATAATAGCTGCAAGAGGTGAGACTATGTCAAGAATCATTGCGATAGCCAACCAGAAGGGCGGCGTCGGCAAGACCACGACCTGCGTGAACCTTGCCTGCGCGTTGAAGATGAAGGGCAAGCGCGTGCTGCTTGTTGACTGCGACCCGCAGGGCAACTCAAGCTCCGGCATGGGTGTAGACAAGAACTCGACGCCCGGCGCTTACGAGTTGCTGATAAAAAACGCCGACACCCTCGACTGCATCCGTCACACACCCTACGGCGATGTGATACCTTCGAATAAGGAGCTGTCCGGCGCATCGGTTGAGCTCGTGAGAAGGGAAAAGCGAGAATTTGTTCTGAAAACCGCGCTTCAAATGGTCTACAACGACTATGACTACATATTTATCGACTGTCCGCCGTCGCTGGAGCTTCTGACGCTCAACGCGCTCGTTGCCGCCGACAACGTGATCATCCCCATGCAGTGCGAATACTATGCGCTCGAGGGTATTGCCGACCTCATGACGACGATACGCATGTGCAATAAGCGCCTGAACCCGTCGCTGCGCATACAGGGCATAGTCATGACCATGTACGATGCGCGCACGAATCTGACCCAGCAGGTCGCGTTTGAGCTGAAGGAATACTTCGGTGCGAAGGTCTATGAGACGGTCATCCCGCGCTCGGTGCGCCTGTCTGAGGCGCCGAGCCACGGCAAGCCCGGAGTCGCATACGACCGCATAGGCAAGGGCAGCCGCGCATACATGAGGCTCGCGGATGAGTTTCTGCTGCGCGAAAAGTACAGGAAAAAGAGCTGAAAGGAGCAAAAATGGCCAAGGATACGAAAAAAGGCCTCGGACGCGGCCTGAGCGAGCTCTTCGGCGACGATATTCTCGATAACGAGAGCGAGGGCGAGCTGATTTACGCGCCCATCGCCAAGGTCGAGCCGCGCGCCGAGCAGCCGCGAAGTCGATTCGACGACGACGCATTGCAGGAGCTGGCGGACTCCATCGCGCAGTACGGCCTTATACAGCCGATCACCGTGCGCCGCCGCGAGGGAGGATTTTATCAGATAATCGCCGGCGAGCGCCGCTGGAGGGCGAGCCGCATGGCCGGACTCGTCGAGGTGCCCGTTCGCGTCATAGATGCGGACGATCGCCGCGTCGCTGAGCTTGCGCTGGTCGAAAATTTGCAGCGCGAGGATCTCAATCCGATAGAGGAGGCGCTCGGCTACAAGAGCCTCATCGAGGAATACGGTCTGACGCAGGAGGAGGCATCAAAAAGCGTCGGACGCTCGCGTCCGGCGATAGCTAATGCGATGCGCCTGCTGAGTCTGAGTAAAGACGTGCTCCCGCTCGTCGAAAACGGCACGCTTTCGGCCGGACACGCACGAGCACTGCTGCCGATAAGCGATCCCGCCGAGCAGCTCAAGGCCGCGCGGGCGGTCATCGACGGTGCGCTTTCCGTGCGAAAGACCGAGCAGCTCGTCACAAAAACGCTCAAGAAGCTCGCCGAGGAGCCCGCGGAGGAGTCAAAAACGAGCGAGCTCATGGTCGATTACATAGCAGAGACCGAGGATTACCTCAGCCGCTCGCTCTCGCGAAAGGTAGCGCTTGAGCAAAAGCGCAAGGGCGGCAGGATAATATTGGAATTTTATGACAGCGACGACCGTGAGGCGCTCATATCCAATCTTGCGCGCATGGGCCGCAGCTGGGAAGAATTAATCAAATAAAAGGAGAAATTAAGATGCTGGATATAAAATTTGTCCGTGAAAACCCCGATATAGTCAAGGAGAACATAAAGAAAAAGTTCCAGGACGCGAAGCTTCCGCTGGTCGATGAGGTCATTGAGCTCGACGCCAGGTACCGCGCTGCGATGACCGAGGCAAACGATCTGCGCGCAAAGCGCAACGCTCTGTCGAAAAAGGTCGGACAGCTCATGGGTCAGGCGAAGAAGGACCCCTCCAAGCTTACCGAGGCCGAAGAGGCCAAGGCGCAGGTCAAGGCAAACGCCGACCGCCTGGCAGAGCTTGAGAAGCTGCACGACGAGCTTGCAGTAAGCATCCGCAAGATCATGCTGACGATCCCGAACATCATAGACGACAGCGTGCCCATCGGCCCGGACGATTCGGCAAACGTCGAGGTCGAGCGCTTCGGCGAGCCGCTGGTGCCCGATTACGATATCCCCTATCACACCGAGATCATGGAGAGCTTTAACGGCATCGACCTGGATTCGGCAGCCCGCGTTTCCGGCAGCGGCTTTTACTATCTCCTGGGCGATATTGCGCGCCTGCACTCGGCTGTGATCGCCTACGGCCGCGATTTCATGATAGACAAGGGCTTCACCTACTGCGTGCCGCCGTTCATGATCCACGGCAACGTCGTCGAGGGCGTCATGAGCCAGACGGATATGGACGCGATGATGTACAAGATCGAGGGCGAGGATCTGTACCTGATCGGAACGAGCGAGCACTCGATGATCGGCAAGTTCATCGACCAGATCCTGCCCGAGGCGAGCCTGCCGCAGACCCTGACGAGCTACAGCCCCTGCTTCCGCAAGGAGAAGGGCGCGCACGGCATCGAGGAGCGCGGCGTTTACCGCATTCACCAGTTTGAAAAGCAGGAGATGATAGTCGTCTGCAAGCCCGAGGACAGCAAGGCATGGTACGAGAAAATGTGGCGCTACAGCGTCGAGCTGTTCCGCAGCCTTGAGATACCCGTGCGCCAGCTCGAATGCTGCTCGGGCGATCTTGCCGACCTCAAGGTCAAGTCCTGCGATATCGAGGCGTGGTCGCCGCGTCAGAAGAAGTACTTCGAGGTCTGCTCCTGCTCGAACCTCGGCGACGCCCAGGCGAGAAGACTTAAGATTCGCGTCAAGGGCGAGGACGGCAAGATGTATCTGCCGCACACGCTCAATAACACCGTCATTGCGCCGCCGCGCATGCTCATCGCCTTCCTGGAGAACCACCTTCAGGCCGACGGCAGCGTAACGATCCCCGAGGTCCTGCGTCCGTATATGGGCGGCAAGGCCGTGCTGGTGCCTAAAAACGCCTGATGCGTTTTTTCAGAGGCGCACGAACGCAGCTACGGATACGGTGATTGCGTCAGCCCGGTGTCGGGAATGCCGGCAAAACCGGAAAGCTGCCGCTTCCCGATAGTGCAAAGTGTTTTGCGGCAATTCGACCGGTGGCCGCTGACAAAACCATAAAAAACGGGCGAGCAATGCTCGCCCATACATAGTGCGGAGCAGTGCCGCAATGCGATGCAGAACAGGTTTTGTCGGCAGTTCCGAACCGGGCTGCTGAAATATATGTATCCGTAGGTGCCTCAATGCGCCTCTAAAAATCACCTCATCCGTCGGCTTGCGCCGACACCTTCCCCTCAAGGGGAAGGCAAGGTGCGGGCAAAGTTTTTGCACCAAATCAGAACAATAACTGCGTGCAGCGACCCCTCAGTCAGCTTCGCCGACAGCTCCCCTTACGCAGGGGCGCCAAGGGGGGCGGCAGTTTCCCGGTTTCGCCGGCAGTTCCGAACCGGGACACCGCAATAAATGTATAAGTACGGCGCAAAAGCGCTATTAAAAAAGGAGTGGCAGGGATGAAGAAATTTATAAGTGAGTTTAAAGAGTTCATCATGCGCGGAAACGTGATGGACATGGCCGTCGGCGTCATTGTCGCGACCGCATTCGGCAAGATCACCACGAGCCTTGTAAACGACCTGTTCATGCCGTTTATCAGCTGGCTGTTCGGCACGCGCGACATGAGCGCGCTCAACCTGCTCGTGCGCCCCGAGGTCGTGCAGGACGGTGTCGTCGTGCAGGAGGCAATAACCATCGGCTTCGGCAACTTTGTTGCGGTCGTCATCGATTTTCTGCTGATGTCGCTGGTCGTGTTCATCATTCTCAAGCTGTTCAACAAGGCGCGCTCGCTGACCGAGAAGAAAGCCGAGGAGGCCGAGGAGGAGGCCGAGCCCGCGCCCACCACCGAGCAGCTTCTCGCCGAGATCCTCGACGAGCTGAAAAAGAACAGCAAATAGACGAAAGCTATTTCAATGAAAAGAGAGTGCAGCCTTATTCTGCACTCTCTTTTCGCTTTTATATTGTTTTCACCTCATCCGTCGGCCGCAGGCAACGGTTTTGCACCGGATCGGCACAATTAACGGGAAGCGAAACGTCACGGTTTTGTCGGTATTTTCGACACCGGGCGACCGCAATATGCGTATCGGTACAGCCTTAATTCGCCTCTAAAACTGTTTTCTGCTTCTTCTGACAAGCAGCAGGATGAACACGAGCAGCAGGAACACCGCGACCGCGCAGACAATGACGGTCGCAAGCTTCTGCTCCGGCCTGAGCTCCTGCGGGGCTGTCTGCTGCGGCTCGGGCTCGTCAAACTGAGCGTCATTCGAAGCGACGAGAGCGACGGTTCCGTAAACCGTACCGTCTGCGGAATCGGAAAAGCTCACCGTGCCCAGCTCCGCTCCCTCGTCGGGAACGGCGTCGAGCGTTTCGGAGTTTAGCGTGACGGTCTTTTCAAGAGCCGACACGTCCAGATCACGGGCCGCCAGCGCGTTTATACCCTGCGCGCATACGAGCGTCACGCTGCCGCTTTTTCCGTCGACCGAGAGCGGCTGCCGTGCGGCGGCAAAGCCCTTTTCGACGATGCTGCGGTAAGAATATTTTTCAAAGCACCAGTCGAGCAGCGTCACGGTGTCGGCAAAGCTGTCGAATTCCTTGCTTTCCGGGTCGCCGTCCGCGCCGAGAACGACGGCAATGACAGTCACGTTTTCCCGCTGCACGGCGGACACGAGGCAGTAGCCGGCCTCGCTCGTGTAGCCGGTCTTTATGCCTACCGCGCCGGGGTAAAAATACTTATCCGAATAGGGCGAATCGCGCGTTATGAGCGCGTTCGAGCTCTCGAGCGAGCGCGGTGCGGAGTCGTTGGTTGCGCTCGTCGTGTATTCGCGAGTGCCGACGAGCTGCGCGAACAGCGCGTGGCGCATGCCCTCGCAGGCGATGAGGAACAGATCGTGCGCAGTGGTATAATGCTCGCTGCTCGGCATGCCGTGGGTGTTGACAAAATGCGTGCCGCTGCACCCGAGCTCGGCCGCGCGGGCGTTCATGAGCTCGACAAAGGCGCTTATCGAGCCCGCGATGTGCTCGGCAATTATGTTGCACGCCTCGTTTGCCGAGGCGAGAGCCGCGCAGTAGAGAAGATCCTTCAGGCTCATCGTCTCGCCCCAGTCGATGTAAGCGGTCGAGCTGTCGTTGCCGAGTCCGGTCTTGCACTCGGCGGAGGCCGTGACCATATCGTCGAGCGCCGCCGTGCCCGCCTCGACGGCCTCGACAGCCAGCAGCAGAGTCATGATCTTCGTAAGGCTCGCGGGATACCGGCGCGAGTAGGCATCGACATTGTAAAGTATCCTGCCGCTTGCCAGGTCGCCTATCAGGGCGCTCTGAGCCGAGCTGAGGCGCGGCGCGCCCTCATCCTCTGCAAGGGCGCATGGGCTCACGGCGCACAGCGCGATGCTAAGGCACAGGGCTATGGCCGTTATGCGCAGTTTTTTCATTTCTCTCTATCCCTATCTCTATATATGCTTTACATTATAGATATATTTTACTGCCGACGCAAGCGGCAAAAGCTATCGTTTGTCAAAAGTGCTCTCACAGCTCGGCCAAAAACGCGGCGATATGCCGTTTGGCCTGCCTTAGGGTGCGCAGCAAACCGTCGCAGACAATGGGCAAGCCCATTCCCTACACGGTGCGGCGCGGCACAAAACTCGCATTGCACCCACGGGAAGCGGCAGCCTTTCGGTTTCGTCGGCAGGTGCGATA
Organism: uncultured Clostridia bacterium; assembly: GCA_937893605.1. Lineage (GTDB taxonomy): Bacteria > Bacillota > Clostridia > Oscillospirales > Oscillospiraceae > F23-B02. Next base: position 4,694 of record CALBGG010000047.1, on the reverse strand, counting down.
CCGGGACACCGCAATATATGTCTTCGTAGGTGCGACAATGCGCCTCTAAAAAGAAAGACGCATCTGGTGCCACACAACGCCGCCGTGGGTGGATTTATCCGAAACGCCCTCGTCGGCAAAGCCGAACGAAGCGTAGTAGCTGACAAGCTTATCCTTGCACGTCAGCACAAGGCCTCGCCTGCCCTGCGCCTTCGCGTCGGCTATGGCGCGGCGGATAAGCTCGCCCGCGCAGCCGCGTCGGCGGTACTCGGGAACGGTGTTCACCCCGAATATCATCTGCCACACGCCGCGCTCGTTGTGCAGGGACGCATTTTCGTACATTTCGTCCGTGAGGTCGGCTTCGTCGGTGACAAAGCCGTCGACAAAGGAAACGAGCTTCCCTTCGTCGAACATGAGCCAGAAGTGATCTCCGTAGTATTTAATCCTTTCGGCAAATTCCGCTCTCGTCGCGGCCTCGGCCGCCGGGAAGCAGAGCGCCTCCACCTCGGCTATCGCGTCCAGATCGGCCGCCGTCGCATTTCTGATATCCATTGCTCAGCCTCTTTCCGTGCGTTTTTCTCAGATTATACAGCAAGTTTGCAAATTTGCAAAGCTGTGTTATAATACTATTTTGAACCTGTATATTACTAAGGAGGTAATAACCTTGACTAAAATAGACATTTTCTCCGGTTTTCTCGGAGCAGGCAAGACCACGCTCATCCGCAAGCTCATCGCGGAGGGCTATAAAAACGAAAAGCTCGTCCTCATCGAGAATGAGTTCGGCGAGATCGCCGTTGACGGCGGCTTCCTGCGCGACGCGGGCGTCGAGATCACGGAGATGAACTCCGGCTGCATATGCTGCACCCTCGTCGGCGACTTCACCGCCGCTTTGCAGAAGGTCATCGAGCAGTATCACCCCGACCGCATCCTCATCGAGCCGAGCGGCGTGGGCAAGCTCTCGGACGTCGCCAAGGCCGTTGCAAGCGTGCCCGGCTGCGAGATCGGCGCGAAGGTCACCGTCGTCGACGCGGGCCGCTGCCGCATGTATATCCGCAACTTCGGCGAGTTCTTCAACGATCAGGTGCACAACGCCGACGTCATCGTCCTCAGCCGCACCGGCTCCGCCTCCGACGGAAAGGTCGTCACCGCGACCGCGATGCTCAGCCAGCTCAATCCCAACGCCACGGTCATCACCACGCCCTGGGACGAGCTCGACGGCAAGCAGATAGTCGACGTTATGGAGCGCATCGACTCCCTGTCGACCACCATGCAGGAGATGGAGCATCACGACCACTCCGAGCATCACCACGATCACGAGCATGAGCACCATCATGACCATGACCACGAGCACGAGCACCATCACGACCACGGCGAGAGCTGCTCCTGCGGCTGCGGCCACGATCACGGCCATCACCACGCCGACGAGGTGTTCACCTCCTGGGGTGTTGAGACTCCGAAGAAATTCACCGAGGCCGAGGTCAGAAAGGCGCTCAATGAGTTCGACGAGGACGCAAGCTACGGCACGATCCTGCGCGCGAAGGGCTTTGTCGACGCCTCCGACGGTAAGTGGATCTACTTCGACTACGTTCCCGGCGAGGCGGACGTTCGCCGCGGCGAGCCCGCAGTCACAGGCCGTGTGTGCGTCATCGGCTCGAAGATAAACGAGCAGGCTATCAAGGAGTTGTTCGGCATTGAGTAACGTAAAAGAAGTTCCCGTTTTCCTGTTCACGGGCTTTCTCGAAAGCGGGAAAACGAAGTTTATCCAGGAAACGCTTGAGGATAAGCGCTTTAACAGCGGCGAGCGCACCCTGCTCGTCGTCTGCGAGGAGGGCGAGGAGGAGTACGCTCCCGACAAGTTCTCCGCGCCCAACGTGTTCATGGTGACCGTCGAGGAGCCGGAGGAGCTGACGAGGGATGCTTTCCGCAAGTGGCGCGATCAGTATAACTGCGAACGCTGCGTCATTGAATACAACGGCATGTGGATGCTCGACGATCTGTATCAGGCGCTGCCCGAGATGTGGATGGTTTATCAGGAGTTTTTCTTTGCCGATGCGCGCAGCATATTAAGCTACAACGCCAACATGCGAAACCTTGTCTACGATAAGCTCAAAAGCGCGGAGCTGACCGTCTTTAACCGCTATAACGACTCCATCGACAAAATGGAGCTGCACAAATTGGTTCGTGCGGCCTCGCGCCGCAGTGACATCGCCTATGAGTATGACGACGGCACGGTCAAGTACGACGAGATCGAAGATCCCCTGCCGTTTGACCTTAACGCGCCCGTCGTCGAAATAGGCGACGACGACTACGCCGTCTGGTACCGAGACATGTCCGAGGAGCCGAAAAAGTACGAAAATAAAGTCGTTAAGTTCAAATGCCGCTATTTAAAGCGCAAAAAGGTTCCGGCCGGAAGCTTCATAGTCGGCCGCCACGTCATGACCTGCTGCGCCGAGGATATCCAGTTTGCCGGGCTTATATGCCAGTGGGAGAACTCCGACAGCATCGTCGGCGACTCCTGGCATGTGCTCACCGCACGCATAAACTTCAAGTTCAGCCGAGCTTACGGCAAGAAGGGGCCCGTGCTCACCTTCATCGAGGATTCCCCCTGCGACGCCCCCGAGCAGGCCGTCGCCACCTTTTATTAGAGGCGAACGGACGCACCTACGGATACGTTTATTGCGGTGTCCCGGTGTCGAGACTGCATATAAAACAAGAACTGCATCGCACACGATCAGTGCGGCGCAGTTTTTCAGAGGCGCATTGAGGCAGCTACGGATACGTTTTTTTGCGCAAGCCCGGTGTCGAAGGTGCCGCGGAAACCGCGGCGAGCTAATAGTGGATAGCCCAATGTGTTTGCCTTCGGCGACGGATGAGGTGTAATTAAAAAAGAGAGTGCGAGCTTTTGTTCGCACTCTCTTTTAGCTATCGGCTATTTGCTTGCAGCGGTCTTACCGCTGCTTAGAAAACTTGGGCTTGGGCTTGTAGAATTCGAAAATGACGGTGTCATTGCCCTTTTCGTTGACCCGATCGTGGCTTGTCCAGCAGACCTTCATTGCGCCGAGCGCCTCGCAGAGCTTGACGGGGAAGGGCTTGGGCGCGATCTTATAGGCTATAAACTGAGGGCGCGCAAGGAAGTTGAGCAGAACGTTGCCGAGGATGAAGCCGGTCACGGGGTTTACCTCGCCGTTATAGTCCTTCGGCGGATTCGCAAGCTGGCCGCGCACGACCTCGGGCGCGTTGCGTTTGAACCAGCGCACGATGAAGGGATTGAAGCTCTCGATGCAGTAGTCGCCGGTGTATCGGCGCAAAAGAGCGTAGGTCTTTTCGCAAAGCTCCGTGTTGCGCCTGCCGTTTTTGAGCTCGACGATGAGTGCGCCGCGGCCTCTTACGGTCTTGAGAACCTCGGAAAACAGTGGTATTGTCTCATCCGTGCCGCAAAGGCTCAGCTGCCTGAGCTCCTCGAGCGTCTTGGAGTCGACGCGCGCGTCCACGCCGCAGACGCGGTTCAAGGTGTCGTCGTGGAACACGACGACCTGGCCGTCCTTGGAAAGCTGGACGTCGAGCTCTATGCCGTAGCCGTAGGACGCGGCGCGCTCGAACGCGGCCAGAGAGTTTTCCGGCACGGATTTATCGCGTTTATGCAGCCCGCGGTGGGCAAAGTTGCGATTCTGGAAAGGCGATTTCTGCTTTTTGCGGATCTTGCCCGGAGCGATGAGGTATACAAATCCGCCGACGGCGGCAGCTCCGGCAAATGCGGCGAGCTTGGCCGCGCTTACCTGTATTTTCATTTTAGCACCTCCGGTGAATGGTTTTCATGTAACATATTTTACACCCTGCCTGCGCCGCGGTCAACATTTTTAATAGCGCACGGACAGTGTACGGATACTGTTTTTGCGCTTGCCGGCTACCGAGGGCGCCGGCTGAGCCGCAAGACCGCCGCTTCACGCGGGTGCATGGCAAAGCCTTTGCCGATTTTCCGGCGGCGAAGCATTATCGTTTGCTCCGTCGTTTGGATACCGGGCGCCCGTAATATGCGTACAGGTACAGCCTTAAAGCGCCTTCGAAAAAAACACTTGACAAAATGGGAGATGCTTATATAATAGGTCTGCAATTGAACAAGGCATGATAGAGGCGCGATCGTCATCAGTAGCTTAGTCAAAACGCAGGGAAGCGTTAAGCGAAAGGGGCTGTCGCCGAAGGGTTCGGTCTTCCCAAGGCCGGATGCCTGGGATGCAGGATAAGATCCTGCATACTGTCGCTTTATGCGGAGAGCTGTCATGAGTTCGGCAAGATGTTTTTCTGTTGAGTCATGATCGCGTCATGGCTCGATTTTTTTGCTCAAAAATACAGATAAGAGGGAAAAACATCATGGAATTTGTAAACACCTTTTGGGCGCTGGTCCCGCCGATCGTCGCGATAGTCCTCGCGCTGATCACCAAGGAGACCTACAGCTCGCTGTTCATCGGCATTCTCGTCGGTGCGCTGTTCGTCGCGGGCTTTAACCCGGTAACGACACTCGACACGATGATAACCGAGGGCTTCACCCCCGCCATTTCGGATAACGCCGGCATCTTCATGTTCCTCGTTATTCTCGGCATCATGGTCGCGCTGGTAAACTCCACGGGCGCGGCGGCAGCCTTCGGAAAGTGGGCTGCAAAGCATGTCAAGAGCCGTGCGGGTACGCTGTTTGCCACCTTCGTTCTCGGCGTTCTCAT